>JAGTAM010000530.1 GCA_023422485.1 Pseudomonadota bacterium
CCCGAGAACTGGCCGCTGCTGCGCGAGGCGTTGCGGGAGATGGGCCGGGCCGACCTCATCGGCCCGCGGCCGGACCAGCTCGTGCCGTTCTCGCAGCCGCCGGGCACGGGCCTCGGGGCGGGCAAGGGCAAGGGGCCAGGCAAGGGGCGGGGCCAGCCGCGACCGGAGTACCGTCCGGGCGGCGGACAGAGCTTCACCACGAAGGGCGTGCCGCTGCGGAAGTGACGCGGGCAGACAAGCCCGCAGCGATCAGCCGCGAACGGTCAGAGACGGCCCCCGCCCCTACAGCCACTTCTTCCAGCGGAAGAACACGTAGGGCAGCACCGCGGCCACCACCATCATCCCGACCGCGGCGGGGTAGCCGAAATGCCAGTCGAGTTCCGGCATGGTCTTGAAGTTCATGCCGTAGATCGAGGCGATCAGGGTGGGGGGCATGAACACCACCGCCATGACCGAGAACAGCTTGATGATGTTGTTCTGCTCCAGGTTGACGAGGCCGAGCGTCGCGTCGAGCAGGAACTGGATCTTGGCCGAGATGAAGGTCGCGTGCTCCTCGAGCGATTGCAGGTCGCGCAGCGTCGAGCGCACGTCCTCGCGCAGCTCGCGCGGGGCCTTGGCCGTGCGGTAGGTCGCCGAGAGCGAGAGCAGGATGCGCTCCATCGAGACCAGGCTCTCGCGCTGCTTCGAGATCAGGTCGCCGTGCCGCCCGAGCGAGCGCAGCGTGTCCTGCAGGGCGTTGTTGCGCGAGGACGGGTCGCCCTTGTCCTCGAAGATTTTTCGCGACAAGCGGTCGATGCGCTCGCCTTGCAGCTGGAGCACGTCCGCCGCGCGGTCGATCACCGCCTCGATCAGCCCGGCCAGGATCGATTCGCCCGAGACCGAGCGCGACGGCCCGTTGCCCGTCGCCCGGCCGGCGCGCTGGGTGTACATCCGGAACGCCTGCGGCTCCTCGTAGCGCACGGTGATGAGCCGGTTGTCGCGCAGGATGAAGGTGATGCCGGCCAAGCCCGGCTCCTCGGAATCGCTGACGCGGGAGAGCACGCGGCCCGTCATGTAGCGGGCGCCGGCCTCGACGTAGAGCAGTTCGGAGGGCTCGATGTCCTTCATCTCCTCGCGCGTCGGCACGGTGATGCCGAGGAAGGATTCGACCTTCACCTCCTCCTCCCGCGTCGGGCGCACGAGGTCGAGCCAGACCGTGTCCTCGGGGATCGGCTCCTGCAGTTCGAGGTAGCGGCGCTCCAGCACCGTCTGGATGTCGCCCGCGACGGGCTTGTGCGTGAAGATCAAGGTGCGGCCCGCGAAGTCTCAGTCCAGCGCCCCGGGCGGGGCGACGCTTGTCTCCGGCACGAAGAAGTCCGGCGCAAGCGGGACGCCTGCTGTGACGCGGTATTTTGAAAAGTCCGTGACGCCCTCCTCAGCCAGGAACGTGTCGTCGATCAGGAAGCGCCCGGAAAAGCTCTTGGCGTCCTTGAGGAACACGGCGTGCGCCGCGTCCGCCATGATCTCCGGCGTGCGGCTCGCCTGCATCAGGGCGTCGCCGCCGAGCAGGTTCTGCACGGCCGCCGTGGCGATGGTGGTGCGCGGCCACAGCGCGTTGACCGCGATCCCCCTCCCCCGGAGCTCCCCGGCGAGCCCCAGTACGCAGAGCGACATGCCGAACTTCGCCATGGTGTAGGCGAGGTGCGGCGAAAACCACCGCTCCGCCATGTCGAGCGGCGGCGACAGCATCAGGATGTGCGGGTTCTCCGCCCGCTCCAGATGGGGAATCGCGTACTTGCTCACCATGTAGGTGCCGCGCGCGTTGATCTGATGCATCAGGTCGAAGCGCTTCATCTCGGTCTTCGGCGTGTTCGACAGCGAGATCGCGCTGGCGTTGTTGACCACGATGTCGATCCCGCCGAACTTCTTTGCGGTTTCGTCCAGCGCGTCCTTCACCGCCTCCTCGTCGCGCACATCCACCGTCAGCGGCAGCGCCCGGCCCCCTTCCCGTTCGATCGCGTCGGCGGCGGTGAAGATCGTGCCCTCCAGTTTGGGGTGCGGCGCGGCGGTCTTGGCGGCGATGGCGACGTTGGCGCCGTCGCGGGCGGCGCGCAGGCCGATGGCGAGCCCGATGCCGCGCGAGGCGCCGGTGATGAACAGCGTCTTTCCAGCGAGACTCATGCCTCATCCTCTCCGATCCGGAAGCGCTCCGGCTGGCGGCCGTCGGCGTCGGTGAAGCCGTAGGCGCGGGCGAGATCCCCGACATGCAGCGTCTGCCCGGCCCGGTCCAGCACGGACGGGTCGGCGGAAAGCGCCGCGAGCGCGCGGCCGGCATAGAGCGGGCTCTCGGTGGCAAGCGCCTCCTGGCCGAGGTCGCGCACCCGCTCGGTGGCGACGAAGCCCGGCGAGAGCGACAGGGCACAGACGCCGTGGGACGAAAGCTCGGCGGCGCAGGCGAAGGCGAGGCGGTTCGTCGTCGCCTTGGCCAGATCGTAGTAGATGTCGCCCAGATACGTCTCGGTGCCGAAGGAGACGAAGGCGATCAGGCCTTGCTTGGCCGCCACCATGGCCGGCGCGACCGCGCGGGCCAGCAGCAGCCCCGGATACGGCCCCGTCCCGAGAAACTGCGAGAACGGCTCGGCCGAGCGGCGCCAGAACGGCGTGCCCCAGGCGGCGCCGTCGGGGTAGCGCTCGCCGTCATAGCC
>JAGTAM010000555.1 GCA_023422485.1 Pseudomonadota bacterium
ACGCCGGAGCAGATCGCCGACCGGATGGGCGAGTGGCTCGAAGGGCAAGCCTGCGACGGCTTCAACGTGATGTTCCCCTTCGTGCCGGAAGGGCTCGACGATGTCTGCGCGGGCGTGGTGCCGGAACTGCAGCGGCGCGGCCTGTTCCGCACCGAGTACGAGGGCACGACCCTGCGCGAGCATCTCGGTCTCGCGCGGCCGGGCAACCGCTTCTTCGAGACGCGGTAGGCTCCCCGCCGAACCGGCAGGCGGTTCCGCAGGGAGCGGCGGCGCGTCAGCGCCGGCTGGTCAGGCCGTAGAGGGCGAAGCCGGCCAGCGCCGCAAGGCCGAGGGTGAGCAGGCGGTTGCTGCCGACGGTGTCGGCGGCGGCCCAGCCGGTGCTCTTGGCGCTCTCGATCATGGCGCGGCCCCTGAGGATGCGCGCGGCCCGCTGCCGGTTCGCCTCCTGGGTCGGCAGATGGACGATGAAGATGTCGCCCTCGCGGTCGATATCGATGCTGTTGCGGGCAAACCCCGCCCGTACGAGGCGGTCCTTGGCGGCG
Organism: Pseudomonadota bacterium; assembly: GCA_023422485.1. Classification (GTDB taxonomy): domain Bacteria; phylum Pseudomonadota; class Alphaproteobacteria; order Rhizobiales; family Beijerinckiaceae; genus Methylobacterium. The sequence goes on from JAGTAM010000555.1 coordinate 543, forward strand.
CGGGCCGCCTCAAGGCTCGTGAAATCGGCTTCGACGCCGACGGTGTCCTGGGCCATGTCTCCTCCTCGACCGATTTGGGGATGTGCCGCTCACGAGAGACCGCGCCACCGTCGCCGCCCGCGGGAGGCGGTGAGCGATGACCCGGCGCTTCGTGAGGCACTCCAAGCGGGAGGAGCAATCCAGTCCTGCCGTTCACGGTTCCGCGAGAAGAATCAGGCGACCGCTTCCGCCTCGCAGGCATCGACCCGCACGGCACCGTCGGCGGTGAGCGAGCAGATCACCTCGGTGCCGTCGTCGAGTGCGAAGGCGTGGAACAGACGGCGCTCGAGTTCCTCGAGTCCTTCGCCGGGTAGTTCCGCGATTTCATCGCGTGCGCGCTCCTGGAGAACCGGAAGAACACCGCTCCTCTCGGCGATTTCCTGCGCGGATTGCGTCAGTACGATCTCGAAAGACATTGCCGCCTCCCTGTTACGACGCCGGTCACGACCTTGTCCGATCTGCGCGAAGACAGGACCCTCTTGCGACTTTTTTTGGGCGGCTGCCATACGCTGAAGAAATCGCGAGCAAGATCAGTGGCTTGGTATGCGCCTGCAACCTCGCCCCCAGTCGCGACTTGTCGCCCGGAGCCATTCGAGACAGGCGTTGAGGACCCTGAGATGGCGGCCGGCGGGATCAGGATCAGGCTCGATGATATCCCACTCGCCCGCCGCCGGAGCGGATCTCGCCATTGCCCCGAACGTCTGGATCACGGGCGACATCGCTGCCCTTCCCCCAGCACGGACGCGGGCCCTCATCGAGCATTGGCGGCCTGCCCGGCAGCACGGCATGCACGTCGCCCGCGCGATCCAGGGCGAGGCGCGTCTGCCATCCTGGTCGAACTGGAACGCGGCGTGGCGCTGACCGGGCTGCTGTGACGCATCGGCTCAGGGCAGCCTTTCGGGATGTTTTCCGGTTTCAACCGGCGCGGCGGGCGGATTACGCTCGCCCGCCAAACGTAACCGGCCGCCGGAGCATCGATGCGCTCCGACTGTCAAAAATGAACATCCCGGCAGGGAGGCCGGCTCCCATGAATTCCATCCTCGTCGTCGCGCTCGTCTGCGCGTCCAGCGTTCAGATGCCCGATTGCTCCCGAGAGACCGCCCTCGACGTGATCATCGGGCCGGCTCACACGCTTCAGGAATGCCTGATCCAGGGTCCGGTCCTGGCGGCCAGCGCTGGCCATGGCGGCGCTGCCAACACCTATGTGAAGACTCGCTGCGAGCAGCGTAAGGAACGGTAGGCGAGGAACGGTCGAAAAGGAACGGGAGGAGCCGGCCATGGCAGAAGATGAGACCGTCGACCCCGTCCGCGCCGTGGAAGTGCGTCTGCGCGCCCGCCTCGCCGTGGTCGAGCGCGCGGCGTGGGTCGGCTTCGTGCAGGCGATGCGGGACCGCCCCGAAGAGACGCGCGCCTTCATCGAAGCCGAGCGGGCGCGCTGCGAGGAGGGATTCGGAAGCGGCGCCTGGGCCAAGGACCTGACCGCGGCCGAGCGTGCGCTGCTCGGGGCGGAGGTCGATGCCGGGCTGGCCCAACTCGTGGAGGATGCCCGCGCGGAGATCGGCGACGGCCCCTGAACCGGGGGCTGAACCGGCCCCTCCCCCGCGCCATCCTTTCGCCTTGCGGTCATGGCGGGAAGAGTTCAGTGTCCCCCGCCAAACCGGAGCCGGCCGGAGGAAACCCCGTCCGCCGGTCCCGCGAAGGAGCCGTGACTGGTGCCCATGTTCGGATACGCCACCCGCCGGAGCGCCACCGCGCTCGCCCTTCTGCTCGCTTCGACTGGTCTCGGCACCCTGCCGGCCGCGGCCATGCAGCCGCGGGAATCCTCGCCGCTCTCCGAATACGAGCCGGCGGAATCGTTGGAAGGCAATTTCCTCTCGGCCTACATCGCCGGCGCCTCCAAGGACACGGCGGCGGCCGCGAGCTTCTACCGCGAGGCGGTGAAGGGCGATCCGCGCAACGCCGAGCTTCTGGAGCGCGCCTTCGTATCGCTGCTCGCTGACGGCGCCATGACGGACGCCTTCCGCGCCGCCGAGCGGCTCGCCACCCGGGAAAGCTCGAACGGCCTCGCCCAGCTCGCGCTCGGCGTGCGCCAGCTCAAGGCCGGCCAGTACGGCCCCGCCCGCCAGAGCTTCGGCCGCAGCGGCCGGGGGGCGGCTGCCGATCTCACCGGGACGCTGCTCACGGCCTGGGCCTATGCCGGAGCCGGCGACGGCAAGCGCGCCTACGAGACGCTGAACCGCCTGCGCGGCGAGCGCTACTTCAACGTCTTCCGCGACTACCATGCCGGGCTGATCGCCTCGGTGATCGGCGACCGGGCCGAGGCCGAGCGCAAGCTGAAGGCGGCCTACGACGCCGACCACAACACCCTGCGCATCGTCGACGGCTATGCCCGCTTCGAGGCCGGGATCGGCCGCACCGATCTCGCCATCGACGCCTACAGCGAGTTCGAGAAGGTGATGCCGCGCCACCCCCTCGTGGTGGACGCCCTCGACAAGCTCAAGGCCGGCAAGCCGCTCACGCCCCTGATCTCGTCCGCCCAGGAAGGCGCGGCCGAGGTGCTCTACGGCCTCGGCTCGGCCGGCTCGACCCAGGGCGACGAGCTTCCGGCGGTGGTCTACCTGCGGCTCGCCCTCTACCTCGCTCCCGAGCACGCCGTGGCCCGGCTGACGCTCGCCGACACGCTCGATCGGATGAAGCAGACCGAGCGCTCGAACGAGGCCTACGCACAGATCCCGGCCTCCTCGCCGCTCAAGCTCAACGCCGACATCCAGATCGGTCTCAACCTCGAGCAGATGGGCCGGGGCGATGAGGCGCTTCAGCACCTCGACACCGTGCTCAAGGCGCATCCCGACAACATCGACGTGATCTCGGCGCTCGGCAACGTCCAGCGCTCGCGCAAGAAGTTCACCGAGGCGACCGAGACCTACACCCGCGCGATCAACCTGATTCAGCCGGGCAAGGAAGCCAATAACTGGACCCTGTTCTACTTCCGCGGCACCGCCTACGAGCGGGCCGGCGAGTGGCAGAAGGCGGAGGCCGACCTCAAGAAGGCGCTCAGCCTGGTGCCGCCGACCCAGCCGAACGCCAAGGCGCAGGTGCTCAACTACCTCGCCTATTCCTGGGTCGACCGGAACATGAACATCGACGAGAGCTTCACCATGCTGAAGCAGGCCGTCGATCTCTCGCCCCGCGACGGCATGATCATCGACAGCCTTGGCTGGGCCTATTTCCGCCTCGGTCGCTGGGACGACGCCGTGCGCGAGTTGGAGAAGGCCGTCGAGCTGAAGCCGGGCGATCCCACCATCAACGACCATCTCGGCGATGCCTATTGGCGCACCGGCCGCCGGCTGGAGGGCAAGTTCCAGTGGCAGCACGCCAAGGACCTGAACCCCGAGCCCGACGATCTCGTCAAGATCAACGCCAAGCTCAAGGACGGCCTGCCCGAGCCGGACAAGCCGACGGCGACTGCCGAGAACCCGCCGACGCAGGATCCGGCCCAGGCCGTGCCCGCCCCCGTGGCGGCGCCGCACAACCCGGAGAACCCGGAACTGCCGAAGGGCGCGCCGGCCCCGAGCGAGCCGCCCGGCGCGGCGGACAAGAAGCCGGGGAAGTGAGGCTTCCCCGCTCCGGCGATATCAACCCGCTCCCTCATCCTGAGGTGGCCGCGACAGCGGGCCTCGAAGGATCCTCCAGTTCCCGCGCGGCTTTTGGAAGATCCTTCGAGGCCTCCGCTTCGCTGCGGCACCTCAGAATGAGGTCGCGGCTTGGAGTGAGTCACCGTCGATGGCTTCAGCCTTGCCCGTTCCGGATGTGACCCCTATGGCAGGGCGCGTTCCCTGACCCTCCGGCCGAGAGCCTTCGTGTCCGTCCTCACCACCCGCGCTCCGGCCAAGATCAACCTGACCCTGCACGTCCTCGGCCGCCGGCCGGGGGACGGCTACCACGCGCTGGAGAGCCTCGTCGCCTTCGCCGAGGTGGCCGACACGCTGGAACTGGCGCCGAGCCCTGACCTCACGCTCGATGTCACCGGCCCGACTGCTGGCCCGGCGGGGCCGCTCGACGACAACCTCGTCCTGCGCGCCGCCCGCCACCTCGCCGCAGGCGTGGACGGCCTGCGGCTCGGCGCGTTCCGGCTGCACAAGCAACTGCCCGTGGCGGCCGGAATCGGCGGCGGTTCTTCGGATGCGGCGGCCGCCCTGCGGTTGCTGGCCGAACTG
>JAGTAM010000620.1 GCA_023422485.1 Pseudomonadota bacterium
ACGTCGAGGGAGCGGACCAGCCCGGAGTCGCACAGCATCTCCATGATCAGATGCGCCTCGCGAAACGTCGCCCCGCCCGGCACCGTCGTGCCGACGCCGGGCGCGATGGTGGGGTCGAGAAAATCCACGTCGAAGCTCGCGTGGAGATGACCCTTCGCGGCCGCCACCCGATCGAGGATGCGGCGCAGCGGCGCCACGACGCCGAATTCGTCGATGATGCGCATGTCGACGATGTTGACCTGCCGCTGCGTCACGAGGGCCCGCTCCCCGGCATCGATGGAGCGCAGGCCGAACAGGTGAACCTGGGCCGGGTCGAGAAGCGGGCGCTCGCCCGCCTCGAACAACTCCTCGAAGCCGGGCTCGCCGCACAGGGCGGCCAGCGGCATGCCGTGGACATTGCCGGAGGGCGAGGTCTCCAGGGTGTTGAAATCGGCATGCGCGTCGAGCCAGAGCACGAAGAGCGGCCGGCCGGAGCGGGCGCAATGGCGCAGGGCCCCATCGATCGAGCCGAGCGACAGGCTGTGGTCGCCGCCCACCACGATCGGCAGATTTCCCTCGTCCAGGGCCGTCTCGACCACGGACGAGATGTCGGTCGTCCAGGCGCGTATCGCGGAAAGATTTCTCTGGCCCGATGTGCCGTCGGGGGAGAGCTCGCCCAAATCGTGCACGGTGTGCCCGAGATCCTGAAGCACGCGCACCAACCCGGCGGTGCGCAGCGCGGCCGGACCCATCACGGCTCCGGGCTCGCTCGTGCCGATCTCGATCGGCGCAGCGACCAGTTTGATGATGGACGATGAGAGCATGGCCGGTCCCCTTCGAGCCGGAAGGGCGATCCTCGCGGAGGATGCGGTCGCCCGGCTTTCTCGGCCGCGTCGCCACCCAGGGCCGGGGGACGCGCCGCGTTGAATGGGCGGGCTGATCGTTACAGGGGCACGATCATTTCGCCCTTGGCCCGCGTGGCGCCGGCCAATTCACTGATCGCCGTCAGCGTGTCCCGCTCCGCCTCCCGCCCGAGCTCGGCCAGACGCGCGGGCGTCGGCATCGGCAGCCGCACCAGCACCAGGGTGCCGACTCCTTCCTCGGAGCGGATGCGCAGCGAGCCGCCATGCAGCTCGGCGGTGGAGCGGGCGATGGCAAGGCCGAGGCCGGAGCCCTTGTAGCTGCGGGTGAGATTGGTCTCGACCTGCTCGAACGGCCGCCCGAGCTTGGAGATCGCCGCTCTCGGGATACCGATGCCGGTATCGCCGATGAACAGGTGAGCGAAGCCGTTGCAGGAGCGTCCCCGCAGCGCGACGCGACCGCCCTCGGGCGTGAACTTCACCGCGTTCTGGATGATGTTGAGCAGGATCTGCTGGAGCGCCCGCTCGTCGGCCAGCACGCTGAGGGTCCCGGCCAGCTCGATATCGATGGAGACCGCCTTGTTCGCCGCCTCCTTGGCCACCAACGTCACCGCAGAGGCGATGGCCGTATCGAGGTCGAGGGGGCGACGCACGAGCTTCACCCGCTTCGCCTCGATGCGGGACATGTGCAGGATGTCGTCGATGACCGAGAGCAGGTAGGTGCCGCTCTGCTGGATGTCGCGGCAATAGTCGGCGTAGCGGGGTGAGCCGAGCGCCCCGTAGACCTCGCTCTCCATCAGCTCGGCGAAGCCCATGATCGCGTTGAGCGGCGTGCGCAGCTCGTGGCTCATGTTCGCCAGAAACTCGGATTTGGCCTGATTGGCGATCTCAGCGCGGGCCTTCTGGTCGAGGTGGCGTTCGGCGAGGTCGGCGAGTTGCTGGGTCTGGGTCTCCAGGGTGCGCCGCGAGCGCTTCAGGTCCTTGACGGTGCCGATCAGCTCGCGCTCGGAGGCGACGAGCTGCTCCTGATGGCGCTTGAGGCTGGTGATGTCGGTACCGACCGAGACGTAGCCGCCGTCCTTGGTGCGGCGCTCGCTGACCTGGAGCCAGCGCCCGTCGGTGAGTTCGACCTCGAAGGTGCGCGACGTGCCGCGTTCCGGGCCCGGAATGCCCCGACGCACCGGGGGGAGGGCGCCTTGTCCCATGATCTCGTCGTAGCGGCGGCCCGGTACCGCGTCGTCGCTGGCGAGCGCGTGCAGGTCGCGGAATTTCGAGTTGCACAGGACCAGCCGGTTGCCGGCATCCCACAGGACGAAGGCTTCGGAAATCGCTTCCACCGCATCGCGCAGGCGCATGTCGGCGGTGGCGGTGAACTCGGCCAGCCGTCGCTGCTCGGTGACATCCATGGCGATGCCGACGAGGTGCCGGCTGCCGTCGGCCGCATCCTCGACGATCTCGGCGCGGGTGCGCAGCCAGATCCAGTCGCCGGAGGCGTTGCGGATGCGGAACTCGTGATCGACGGTGGCGTGGCTCGCGGCGAGGTGGCGGGCGAGGCTGTAGAGATCGCCGTCTTCGGAATGGAGCAGGGCGTTCACGTCGCCGAAGGAGAGAAGATCCTTCTCGGGCGTATAGCCGAGCAAGGCGTACATCGAGTCGGACCAGAAGATCGTGCCGCGGGCGATGTCCCAGTCCCACAATCCGCAGCGCCCGCGTCCGAGCGCCGTATCAAGCCGTTGCTTGACCAGTTCGCAGACCTCGTCAGCGGCTTGAGCCCGCTGGGTCTGGAGGATGTAGGCGGTGGCTATGCCCGCCAGCACGAGGGCGATGGCAGAAAGCGAGACCGCGTGGTGGCCGAACATCCGCCACCAATCGGCGATGATCGGCTCGAATCGCTGGAGGACGGCGACCTCGCCCGACCCGTCGGCCAGACGCCGCGCCGCGACGACGGCCTGTCCGCCGGCCTGGAGGTTGACGGTCATGGCCCCGGCGCTCTCGCCGAGGATGGCGATGGGCTCCCCTTCCGCGAGATAGCCCGCGAAGGTGTCGGCCGGCGCCGGACGGGGATAGGCGGCGCGGATCCGGCCGGACGGACCGATCACCAGAATCTCGCAGCCGGCCGGCAGGAGGTGGACGGGAAGCACGCGGTCGAGCCGCGTCTCGGCGGCGGCCGGATCCTTCGACAGGGACAGGGCCGCGAGGCGTGCGAACGCCTCGACCTCGCGGGTGGCCACGCGCATTCCCTGCTCGTGGCGTCCGCGCATCTCGAGAGCCGCCACGCCCAGCAGCGTGAGCATGAAGAGGACGAGCAAGGCCGGCAGCGCATAACGAAGCCACGTCTCGGCCCGGATGAGGCGGGCTTGAGCGGTGCCGGTCGTACGCTGGATCCCGAGGATCGTGGCGGCGCGCGCGCGCGCTGACAGGGACGCGGAAGCCGCCCCCGACATATCGCCACCTCTGTACTGTCTGGAAACGGCGCCCCGGCCTAGGCCACGCCGGCTGCCTCGAATCGTATTCACATTGGACATCGGGGGCGGACGTTTGTCCACGCAGTTTTTGTGGCCGAGCGTTGACACGGCAAGACGCTCGGAGGGCGGTTCCGGCGGCAGCGAGTCGCCGAAACACCTTCCTCAACAGAGTCTAAACTAGCCGGCGACGCTCCGTGTCGCGATGTCGGCGACATCACGAGAAAGTCCGGGCGTGGCAACGATGCGACGCAGCGCGGCTTCGGCCGCGGCCCGGCGGCCCGGTTCGAGGCGGCGCCATGGGCCGAAGGCGGTCATGAGGCGCGCGGCAACCTGCGGATTCGTGCGGTCGAGCGCCAGCACCGTCTCGGCGACGAGGGCGTAGCCTGCGCCGTCCGGACGGATGAACTGCGTGGGGTTGGCGAGGCTGAAGCTTCCGATGAGGGAGCGCACGCGGTTCGGGTTGGTCATGGCGAAGGCCGGGTGGCTCTGCAGCCGCCGGACCCGCTCCACCGTGCCCTCCTCGGGGATCATCGCCTGGATCGCGAACCATTTGTCGAGGACGAGAGGTTCGTCGGCGTAGCGCTCGGCGAAGGCGGTCAGCGCCGCTTCTCGCGCTTCGCCCGGTAGCAGCGCGAGGGTCGCCAGCCCGGCGAGCCGGTCGGTCATGTTCGTGGCCGCCTCGATCTGCGCCTGGGTCAGCGCCGTGCCGGCCCCCGCATCGGCGGCGGCGATGAGGTCGAGGGCGGCGTTGCGCAGGGC
>JAGTAM010000561.1 GCA_023422485.1 Pseudomonadota bacterium
TCAGTCCTCTCTCAGGACCCGGATCGGGTTGCCTCGCTCCAGGGCGTCGTGACGCCTCTGCGCCTCGTCCTGAAGCGCGCCGCGTTCCAGAGCGGCCCGGATCTCGACGAGTTCGGCCAGCCGCCGCAGGGCGATGTCCCGGTTGCGGTGCTGCGAGCGCTCTTTTCGGGCGACGACCCTGAGGCCGGTCGGCCCGTGGGTGGCACGCACGGCGCTGTCGGTCGTGTTCTGGTGCTGCCCGCCGGGACCGCCGGCCCGGAACGCCTCGAACCGCACGTCCCCCTCCCGGATCGACGGGGTCGAGAGAAGGGACGGCAGTTCCGAGACCGAGACGAACCAGTTCTTGCGCTTGTGGTGCGGCCGCCCCGGGCTTTGGGCGATCCACTGGATCGTCCCGGCCCAGGCGGCGGCGAGCTGGACCGCCTCCGGCCCGTCGAGGTCGAGCACGACCGAGGCCGGCCCGTGGCCCTGGGGATGGGGCGGTCCGTCGATCTGGGACAGGTCGAGCCCCCGCGCCTCCGCCTCCCCGCGCAGGAGCCGCACGACCCGAGACAAGGCGATCCGGCACTCCGCCGGCCCGCGCCCGCTGGTGACGAGGAGACGCAGGCTCATCGGCCCCTCCCCTCACGGCCTTCATGCCCGCTTCGGTGCCGACCGATTGTGCTCAGCCCGGTCTTGAAGGTGACGAGCGGCCGGAAGGTCGCCACGACCTCGGCCAGGCCGAAGCCGACGAGGTCGTCGATCACCCGGTCGATCGCCTTGTAGGCGTCGCCCGCCTCCTCGATCAGCAGGTTGCGGTCCTCGCAGACCACGAGCCCGCCGAAGGGGTTGCGCTTGAGCCCCTCACGCACGGAGCGCACCCGCTCGATGCGGCCGTGCATCGAACCCCGGTCGTATTTGCGGCCGGCGCCGTGCGCGAGGCAGGCGAGCGCCTCCGGGGCGGCGTCAGCCCTCGGCCGCACGAGGTAGGACAGCGTCTCCCGCGAGCCGGGGATCGGCACGAGCCCCCGGTCGGCCGGGGCCGCCCCCTTGCGGTGGAGGATGCGGCCTTCAACGGGTTCGAGGAAGTTGTGGGCCAAGTCGGCCACCGGCTCGACCGCGCCGCGCAGGGCCTTGCCGGCCCGCTCGGCGATGATCGCCCGGTTGAGCCGCGCCCAGGCGACCGCGTGGTCATGGGCGGCGAGGTAGCGCCGCCCCTCCTCCGAGTCCGGAGCGATCGGTCCGGCCTCCACCCGGACCAGAGCGTCGAGGATGGAGGCGCCCAGCGCCCGCGAGCCGGAATGGACGAGGAGGTGAACCCGATCGGGGTCGATGCCCGCCTCGCGGCAGGCGGCTTCGTCCCGCACCTCGTGGACGGCCTGCACCTCGCAGAAGTGGTTGCCGGAGCCGATGCTGCCCAGACCGAGGTCGTAGGGCGTCGGGACGAGGCCGGCAGCCTCGATCCGCTCGGGCCGGCCGCCATCCCAAGGCTCGTCGAGGGTCTTGAGACGCTCGGTGGCCCGGTCGGTCCGCAGCTTCTTCAGCTTGAGGTCGATGCGGAACAGACCCATGCCGCAGCCGATATCCGACCCGACCAGGGTCGGGTGGAGATCGGGCGCGAGCAGCCCCATGCCGACCGGGCCGTACTTGCCCGGATGCAGGTCCGGCATCGCGGCGAGCGCGACGAGGTCCGGGATGGATCGTGTGAGAAAGTCGAGTTGAGCGAGGGCGTTACCCTCGATCCAGGCGCTTCCGGAGAAGAAGCGATGAATCGGTGCTGTCGTCAAATCGTCCGTGCTTTCATGTGGGAAGTCTCGGCGTGGCCGAGAACCCGCGGAGCGGGCGCGCGGCGACTCGGTCGGTCGTCTGCCGGAATGCCAGGGCCATGCTCCGCCTCCTTCGAAAGCGTATTGCGAAAAAGCGCGACGGCAGGCGTCGCGCGCGGCGCCCCCTAGCCGATTCGTGCGCCGCCGTCTGCGGGTGTTCGGGTTGCCTGCCCCCCCGCGATCTGGCAAGCCGCCGCTCATCATCCGATCCGCGCCGCACCCCGCCCGGCGATGCGCGGCGTTCCCCGAGCAAGAAGGTTGACGGTGTGACCAAGACCGAAGTCGCCAAGCTGCAGGACTACCTGCGCCGCAAGTTTGCCAACGCCAGCATCCGCGTCGTCGCGATGAAGACCGGCGATTCCGCCGAGGTGTTCATCGGAGACGAGTCGATCGGCGTGCTCGCCGACGACAAGGAGGACGGCGACGATTCCTTCACCTTCCGCATGGCGATCCTCGACATCGACCTCGAAGAGGACGCCTGATACGGGTCTCCGCTTGATCGGAGCGGGGGGCTCAGCAGGCCCGCGCTGCGCTTGAGCGACGGCCAAATCCGCCATCCCGAAGGGATCAACCGGATTAGGCATGGGGCTTGCCCCGTCCCGATCACCGATCTTGATCTTGGCGCCGCCCCGGGCTTTCCTGCCTGTGGGCGGCGTTAGTGTTAACGAAACGTCTTTCTTAACAAGACGTAAACCATCGGTCAGACTGCGCGTCACATCCTGAGAAGGAGCGTCGCGTCATGACCCTGAGCCCGTCTTCCCTCGAAGCCATCCACGCGCTCGTCGTCGGCCTCGCGCTGGCAGGGCTGCTCGCGAGCGCCTTCGAATACGCCACGAACCGGCGCGCGAGCTTCCGCCTGCTGGAAGCCGGCGGCGTCACCGCCCTGGTCGCCCTGCCGATGATCGCGGTGGTCGCGCCCTTCATCATCCTGCGCAACACCGTGCGGGGCCGCCGCTTCGAGCACCGGCCGATTCCGTTCGTGATGATCGCGACGATGATCGCCTGCGGCTGGAGCCTGCTCTCGGGGCAGATCGCCCTCGGCATGGCCCATCGGCTGGCCGGGCTGTAACCGCGCTCGCGTGCATCGTCTTTTTCGCGAAAGCCGGCGGCCGCCTTTCGGGACGAAGCTCTGTTACTGGCGCACCCACATCACCCGCGCCATCCACGCGACGTCGGCGAGCGGCACCATGCGATCCTCGTGGTCGGGGTTGAGGGAGGCCAGCTCGATGGTCCGCGCGGTGCGGCGGCGCAGCTCCTTGGCCAGCACCTCGCCGTTGGTGAGCCGGGCGACGATCCGGTCGCCCTTGCGGATGCCGGCATGGGGAGCAACGATCAGCACGTCGCCATCGCGATAGAGCGGCAGCATCGAATCGCCCTGCACTTCGAGGGCGAAGGCGTGGTCTCCGCCGAGATCGGGAAACTCGATCTCGTCCCAGCCGGGACCGCCCGTCGGAATCCCCTCCTCGGTGAACAGGCGGCCGGAGCCGGCCTGGGTCAGGCCGACCAGCGGCACCATCGTGCGGGCCGGTGCCTGCTCGGAATCGACGAGATGCAGGAAGTCGTCGAGGCTGGCGCCCGTAGCCGCGAGCACCTTCGCGATCGATTCGGTGGAGGGCCAGCGCTTGCGGCCGTCGGGCCCGATCCGCTTCGAGCGGTTGAAGCTCGTGGCGTCGAGGCCCGCACGCCGGGCGAGTCCCGAGGCGGAGAAGCCGTGGCGCTCGGCCAACCGGTCGATCGCAGTCCAGATCTGCTCGTGCGACAGCATAGCGGCCTCAAACCGGCGCGTGTGCCGTTGAGACATACGGCCTAAAGTTAGGAAACTAGAACCCGCCGAACCCGGACGCAATCGGAGCATCCGGAGAGGCGAGTGTCGCATCTGAACGGCAAGCGGTGAAGACGTGGCACTCCATATCCGGCATCGGTTGCCGCGGGGAGGCGCGCGTTCTATCGCTCCGAAAGATCGACCCCGGAGACCGGATGGCCCTCGTCTACAAGATCTGTCCGCGCGACCTCTGGCGGGACGCCGAGGCGCTCGGCCGTTTTACTGGTGCGCCCGTCGATCACGCCGACGGATTCATCCACTTCTCGACCGCCGAACAAGTCGCCGAGACCGCCGCCCGCCATTTCGCCCGACAGGACGGCCTGCTCCTCGTGGCTGTCGAGGCCGAGGATCTCGGGCCGGCGCTGCGGTTCGAGCCGTCGCGGGGCGGCGCGCTGTTCCCGCACCTCTACGGCGACCTTCCCCTGAGCGCCGTGCGCTCCGTGACCGCCCTCCCCCTCGGGCCGGAGGGACGGCACGTGTTCCCGGCGGAGATCGGGCCGGCATGATCGACGCACTCTTTCCCCTCGCCCGGCCGCTGCTGCACGGGCTCGACGCCGAGACGGCGCACGACCTGACGATTCGCGGCCTCTCGCTGCTGCCGCCGCGCCGGCCGCCCGCCGACGACGCGGCGCTCGCCGTCGAGGTGTTCGGCCGCAGCTTCCCCAACCCGGTCGGCCTCGCCGCCGGGTTCGACAAGGGAGCGCGGGTGGCCGACGCGCTGCTGGGTCTCGGCTTCGGCTTCGTCGAAGTCGGCGGCGTGGTGCCACGGCCGCAGCCCGGCAATCCGCGCCCGCGGGTGTTCCGGCTCCCCGGCGATCGGGCGGTAATCAACCGCTTCGGCCTCAACAGCGAGGGGCTGGACGCGGTGGCCGACCGGCTCAAGGCCCGCGCCGGCCGGGAGGGCCTCGTCGGCGTCAATATCGGGGCCAACAAGGAATCGGCGGACCGGCTCGCCGACTACGTCGCCTGCACCGCGCGGCTCGCGCCGCACGTCGCCTTCATCACCGTCAACGTCTCCTCGCCCAACACGCCGGGCCTGCGCGACCTTCAGGGCGAGGCCTTCCTCGACGATCTGCTCGCCCGCGTGGTCGCCGCCCGCGACGAAAGCGGATCGAGTGCCGCGGTGCTGCTCAAGATCGCGCCCGACATCGCCCTCGAAGGGCTCGACGCCATGACGGCGACGGCGCTCCGGCGCGGCATCCAGGGCCTCGTCGTCTCGAACACCACGATCGCCCGGCCCGCCACCCTCACGGAATCCGCGCTGGCGAAGGAGACGGGCGGCCTGTCCG
>JAGTAM010000602.1 GCA_023422485.1 Pseudomonadota bacterium
GAGAGCGGCGGTGATCTCGCTGAGGTTGAAGACGAACAGGCTGTCGGTGACGAGTTCTGCCAGCGTCGCGGGTGAGCGCATGGCGTGGAAGCGGTCGTTCACCGGGCCGGCATGGGCGGGGTCGATCGCCCCGAAATCCGGCACGCCTGCCGGATCGGTCACGAAGTCGGGGGCGTATTCCGCGCTCTCATGGAAGTCGCGCAGGATCACCCGTTCCGGCCAGCCGTCGCGGTGGACCAGGATCATGTTCTGGCCGTGCGCCTCCAGGGCGATGCCGTGGGCGGCGAGCAGGTGCCAGACCGGCAGCACCGTGACCGCGACGAGGCGGTCGAGCCAGGCGTCGCGGCCGTATCGTTCGAGCCAGGGCGCAACGAAGGGGCGGCCGTCCGCCTCGCATATGGCCAGCGCGTTGAAGGGCACGGCCGCCTCGCCGGGCGCGAGGCGCGGGCTCTCTCGCCAGATCGCGGCGAGATAGCCGGCGAGCGGCCCGTCCCGGTCGGCGAGCGCGGCGGCGTATTCGCGCAGCACAGTCAGGTGCTTACGCAGTGCGGGGTCGGCGGCGACGATTTCCGCGAGCCAGTCCGACAGGGCCGGGCCGGTCAGCACGAAATGCGGGTCGAGGATGCGCAGGCTCGAGGTCGAGACGACGGCGAGCGCCAGCTTCACGCTCGCGGCGGACGGATCGTCGTGGTTGTGCAGCGTGCGCAGGGATTGGCTGGCGACGTAGCGCGGGCCAGCGATGCCGAGGGCGACGGCGCGGCCCTCCGCCAGCCAGAGCTGCAAGGCGTCTTCTTCGAGTCGGCGCATCTGCCAGGGATGGACCGGCAGCAGCGCGTGCGTGTCGAGGGAGTGCCCGGCCGCGCCGAGGCGCTCCGCCAGCACGTCCCATTCCCCGCCGAGTTCGGCCCGCCAGAACGCGGCTTCCGCGCCCGGCCCGGCGAGGGCGATCGTGTCGCGGCGGATCGCCAGCCATTCGAGTCGGAACGGCGCGGCGGCTTCGGGTCCGTAGCGGCGGTGATCCTCCAGGCTGAAGCCGGTGCGGGCCTTGAAGCTCGGATGGTAGGGATGACCTTCCCAGAGCGCCGCATCCAGCGCGGCGAAGGGCAGAGCGCGGCGCTCCGGCAGCGACAGGTTTTCGGCGTTCCAGCGGCAGAGTTCGACCGTCTGGTCAAGCTCGGCCAGCAGTCGCGTCCGGTGCTCGGCGGCGGCGGGCAGGGCCTCGACCAGGGTGGCGAGGTCGGCCGGTCTCCAGACGCCGTCCCCAGCCGTTGTCTCGCCCCCCGCCATCTCGACCGAACCGGGATCGAGGCGAGGGCGGCCGAAGGCGCCGAGCGTGCCGGTCGCGCGGAAGCGGTGCGGGCCGAGGCGCCATTCGATCCGGCCGGAATCGCCGGCAGGTCCGCGCTCGGCCAGCCCCTCGAACAGGACGGCTTCCGCCAACTGGCGCAGGACGCGCGCCTCCGGCGGCTCCCTGTCGTCACGAAGCGAGGGCATGGCCGGCCTCGTCCCGAGCCGCCGCGCGAAGCGGGTTCGGCATGTCGATGTAGTTGCTGCTGCCGTCGCCCGAGGCGAGTTCGTCGCGGTCGCACAGGCGCACCCGCAGGTTGGCCTTGGTGCAGAGCGTCGGCCCGTCGAGCACCGAGCGGGCGAAGGCGCGGCCTGCACCCGTCATGCGGTGCGCCATCGCCTCCAGGCGACGGACGAGGTCGTCGAGGAGCGTTTCCTCGCGCGCCAGCCCGTCATGTCCCATCCGGGCGATGACGGAGAAGATCTGGTTGACGACGAGATAGTAGGCGAGGCGTCGGCGGATCTCGCCGTCGGCGAAGTAGAGCGAGGCGATCGAACCGGTCTCGGGCGCGTCGCGCAGGAGCCGCGGGCGGGCGGCCTCGGAGAGGTAGAAGCCCTGGTTGTCGCGGTAGAAGCCGCGCTCCGGCCAGCCGGAGGCGACGTCGAGCAGCGCGTTCTGCTGGTGGGCTTCGAGCGCGATGCCGTGCCCGTCGTAGAGGGCGACGACGGGCTCCAGCATGCAGTCGAGATAGCGGCCGAACCACGTGCGGGCGGCCTGGGCGCGGGCGGCCGAGCCCTCCGGGCAGACCTGCCGCAGGAGCGCCTCCAGCCGCGAAGGGCGGCCGGGCAGCGGCTCGGCGGTCAGCGCCGCCAGGGTGGCGACGCCCCGCTCCGCGCCGTTCCGAAACGGGTTTTCGCGCAGGACCGTCTCGAAGCCGCTCTCCTCGCGGCCGGGGCTGTGCAGGGTGAGGTAGGCGGGGTCGGCCAGGATCCGGAAATTCGGATGGTGCGCGCCGAACCCGCTTTTCGCCAGTAGCCGCGCCATGGCGACGCCGGCCTTGAGTTCGGCGAGCCGGTTCACCCGCAGCGAGTTGGTGAGGGTGACGGGCAGTGAGAACTTCGCCATCCACGGGCTCTCGGCGGCGTAGACAGTGCGCAGCGAGGAGGTCGCGGTGAAGCGCGGGCCGAAGGCGCCGAGCGGCCGCAGGCGGCCCGCCTCGACGAGCGCCGCGACGTGCGGTTCCAGCATCAGCGCCTCGGCCTGGAGCGGGTGCATCGGCAGGGCGATCTCGCCCGCGCGCAGATCCAGGCGGGCGGCATCCGAGCCGATGAGGTCGAGGGCGAGGTCGGGCGCGGCGCGGGTCTCCGCCGAATCGTGGCGCACGAGGCTCGCCTGCGCCGCGAACACGGCGAGCCGGAACGAACCGCCCTCCTCCGGCGCGTAGGCGCGGGCCTGCCAGGTGGTGAGGCCCTGGCGGCTCTTAGGCGTCGGGTGCAGCCAGTGGCCGAAGACGAGGGCGCGCTCGGCGGCGATGAAGCCGGTGGCGTCCGGCTCCTCTCCGGCGAGATCGAGCAGGCGGGCGGTCTCGCGGTAGCTGTCGAGCACGCGCCCGAGCAGTTCGAGTTCGCGCTCGCGGGCGGTCTCGCCCCGGCCCTCGTCCGCCCGCGAATAGGCCTCGCCGAGAAGCTCCTGAAGCGCCCGCATCGGCGCCACCGCCCGCCAGCGCGGCTCGTGCAGGTGGCGGGTCCAGAGACGGCCAAAGGCGTGCGCGCCGCACAGCGACGGAGAGAGGATTTCGGCGCGGATCGCCAGCCGGCGGCTGCGCAGGTTCCACTCGACGCAGCGTGCGGGCGGACCGTCCGGCAGCGCGTGGCGGACGCGGATGCCGGGGTCGATCTCGCGCAGGTATCCGTTGGCGAAGCTGCGGAAGGCGGCCGCTTCGGCCACGGCTTGAGACGATGGTGGCATGATCCTCAAAACCTCATCCTCGAAACCTGCTGTGAGCCGTCAGGGCCGGCCCGGCCGTTCTGTCGATCGACGGCGCCCCACATGGCGCGTCGGCGGCCCTGCACGCGGATGACGGCGGCCCTCCGCTTGCCGGCGCGCGGGCCTCACCGCCGTCGTACGGGCTGACGGCGTGCCGAACTCACCGTTGCGGAGAGGGGCAAAAATCGATGCGCGGCTTCGTGAGATGGAAGAAGATGTTGGGAGAAGCGTAAGAGTAAGAAAATTGCTTATTGTTGTACTTGCTCATCGGACTGAGGGCTCCCTCGAATCGCGTAAAGCTGAGGGCGTGTTGCGCAAACTTCGAGTGTGCGTCAAGGGAAGTCGAGACGATTGGAATTGTTCTTGATATAGGGTGGTTTGGCGTTTGTTGTTCCGTTGCAGTCGCTTGGTGGTGCAAATACCCTTGATTTATTCTTGCCAGTTGCGCGCTTCGCCTTGAGATCGGCCGCTTGCCACGGCGCCCCTCGAGAAGCGGCGAGTACGACGTCCGATCGGTGGTTGTGCCGCGTCACCGCCTCGTCGCGGCGCCCCTCATGCCGCCGGCTTGGTTCGGATCGGGGCTCGATCCCCGGCTTCGGTTTCGACCCCGCGGTATGGTCCCGGCGGATGGAGTATCCACAGCGTGACGGCGAATCAGCCTGTTGCGGATCTGCAACGAGATGATGAAATGGTCTCGATGCTTGATTTATAATAATTCTTGTCTTCAGCTTCCGGCAGGTATTTCGATTGTTTGTCCAACGTGTTGCGGAAACGCCGGCGCCTAGACTGGAAATTATACAAGCTATTGCAGGACTTGCATCGTTCGCCCCTCTCGTTCTGGTCGCTCCTCAATCATCGAACGGTGCGGGATCATCTGTGAGTGACGGGGCCGGTGTCATGACGGGAGGGGCAGCGGGGGTGTCGATCGATGCCCTGTACCGGCACGAGGGCCTGAAGCTCCGACGCTTCCTTGGCCGCCTGCTCGACAACCCGGCCGATGCCGCGGACGCGAGCCAGGAAACCTATATGCGCATGGTCGCCGCTCTCTCGCGCACGAGCATCGAGCACCCTTCCGCCCTGCTGTTTCGCATCGCCACCAACGTGGCCCTGCGGATGCGCAACCGCGGCCGGCTGGAACGGACCCTGTTCGCGGCGAAATGCGAGGCGGAACTGGCCGAGGTCGTCGATGGATACGCCCTCCCGGAGCGGCAGGCGATCGCCCGTCAGGAGCTGCGGCGCCTCGCCGGGTTGATCGACGCGTTGCCGCCCCGCTGCCGCGAGGTGTTCCTGCTCAGCCGCCTCGATGGCCTTCCCAACGGGGAGATCGCGGTGCGCCTCGGCATCTCGCGCAACATGGTCGAGAAGCACATCATCAAGGCCCTCCTGCAGTGCCGCCGCAGCCGCCTCGATCTTTTTTGAACGAGTCGCATCAGGAGACCGCGATCTCGTTGATCTAAGGGAGTAGGACACCCGCGCGGCGCCATGTCGGGCTGCCGGAGGAGGCCCCGGGGGACGAGACGTGGCCGGCAGCGACGGGGCAGAGGCCGACGAGACCGATGACGGCGACGATCCGGTCGAGCGCGCGGCTGCGGCCTGGGTCGCGCGGCTTTCCTCCTCCGACGCCACCGAGGCCGACCACCGGGATTTCGAGGCGTGGCGCGGGGCCGATCCGGCCCACGCGGCGGCCTATGCCGAGATGGATGCGCTGTGGCGTAAGCTCGGGCAGCTTCCCGATCCCCGCCCCCGCGAGGGGCCTCTCAAGGGGCCTGCCAAAGGGGCTGCCAAAGGGACCGCCAAAGGGACTGCCAAGGGGCCGCCGAAGACGCTCGCAGGCCTGGCCGCCCTCGCCCTGATCGGAGGCGGCCTGGCGTATGAAGTCGGGCTTCTCGACCGGCTGCGCGCGGATCTGTGGAGCGACATCGGCACCATCGAGCACGCGACGCTTCCCGACGGCAGCGGGGTCGCTCTCAACACCGACACGGCGATCGCGGTGCGGTTCACCGAGCGGGAGCGCGGGATCGCGCTTCTGCGCGGCGAGGCCAGCTTCGATGTCGTGCCCGATCCGAACCGCCCGTTCGTCGTGCGCGGCGGCGGCCTGAGCGTGCGCGCGGTCGGAACCCGCTTCTTCCTGCGCGCGGACGGGGCGGGCCGTCCCGTGGGCGTGGCGGAGGGGCGTGTCGACGTGTCGGGGCCGAGCGGGCATGCCGTCGTCTCGGCCGGAGAGGAGGTCCGTGT
>JAGTAM010000603.1 GCA_023422485.1 Pseudomonadota bacterium
CACCCGGCCGAGGCCGAGGCCGACGGTCCCGCCGATCTCGGCGGCCTCGACATGGTCACCCGGATGGCGAGCGTGGGGGACGAGGTCGAATGAGTGCCCCGCTTCTCTGGTCCGAGCGCACCTGGGAGGAGATCCCCGGCGATCTCGCGAGCGCCGCGGGAGCCGCGCTCCTGCCGGTGGGCGCCACCGAGCAGCACGGGCCGCATCTCGGCTGCGGCATGGATGTCGTTCTGGCGGACACCCTCTGCCGCGCGGTCTCGGCCCGCACCGGCGTGTCGATGCTGCCGGCCCTCCCCTACGGCTGCTCGCTGGGCCATTCCCGGCGCTGGCCCGGCACCCTCGCCCTCGACCCGCTGCTGATGACCGATCTCGTCCGGCAGATCGGAGAACAGGCCTACCATTCCGGCGTGCGCCGCCTGTTCCTCGTCAACGGGCACGTCACCAACGCCGCGCCCTTGCGCTGCGCCCTCGAACTCCTGCGCGCGGCCCACGACGACCTGATGGGGGCGCTGATCAACACCGCGACCGTGAGCGAGCGGGTGCGCGCGGCCCATTTCGCCGACGCCGAGGACTGGCACGCCAACCGGGCCGAGACCGCGCTGATGCAGGCTTTGGCCCCGGCCCTCGTGCGCGAGGATCGGATCGCGGATTCCGACGACCCGGACCGGCCCGAGGGCCTCGTCTTCGCCCACCCGGTCAACCGCACCAGCCGCAACGGCGTCACCGGCTCGCCCTCGCAGGCGAGCGCGACGGAGGGCGCCGAGCTGTTCGCCTGGATGGTCGAGGATCTTTCGGAATTGGTCCGCCGCGGACTGACCGAGACCCCGCCCCTTCCCCATTCCTACGACGGCCCCGCCGTCCCCATGCCAGGAGCCTGAGATGGGCCACGCCACCGACATCGACCCGCAGATCCACGCCGTGCAGGACGACCTGCGCGGAAAAGGCGTGAAATACGTCATCGGCGCCTATGTCGACATTCACGGCGCGCAGAAGGCCAAGGTGGTGCCCCTCGACCACCTGCCGCAGATGGCGGCGGGCTCCGAGCGCTACACCGGTTACGCCCTCGACGGGCTGGGACAGGCCCCGAACGAGGACGAGCTCGCCTCCGTCCCCGACCTGTCGCGGGTGATCCCGCTCCCCTGGGAGCCCAAGCTCGCCTGGGCGCCCGCCGACCTGACCTTCCAGGGTAAGCCCTATCCGCTCTCGACCCGCGTCGCCTTGAAGAACGTCCTGAAGCAGGCGGAAGCCATGGGGTTCGGCTTCAATCTCGGCATCGAGTGCGAGATCTTCCTGCTCCGCCAGGCCGCCGACGGCTCGCTGCACACGCCGGTCGCGGACGATAAACTGGTGAAACCCTGCTACGACGTGCGCGGCTTCATCGACAACTTCTCCTGGCTCGACAAGGTCGCGACCACGATCAACGATCTCGGCTGGGATCTGTACTCGTTCGACCACGAGGATGCGAACGGCCAGTTCGAGTTCGACTTCCAATACGCCGACGCGCTGACGACCTGCGACCGGCTGACCTTCTTCCGCATGATGGCGAAGCATTACGCCAAGGAGGAGGGGCTGATCGCCACGATGATGCCTAAGCCCTTCGCCGACCGCACCGGCAACGGCGCCCACTTCAACATGTCGCTCTCCGACCGCGAGACGGGCCGCAACCTCTTCGCCTGTGCGCCGAGCGACGATCCCCGCCGTCTCGGCCTCACCGAGACCGGCTACCACTTCATCGGCGGCGTGCTGCGCCACGGAAGGGCGCTCTGCGCCGCCTTCGCGCCGACGGTGAACAGCTACAAGCGCCTCGTGCGCCAGGGCGCGATGGCGGGCTTCTCCTGGGCGCCGGTGTTCAACTCCTACGGCTCGAACAACCGCACCAACTCGGTGCGGGTGCCGGCCGGCGGCGGGCGCTGCGAGAGCCGCAACGCGGACGGTGCGGTCAATCCCTACCTCGCCGCCGCCCTGGTTCTGGCGGCGGGCCTGGAGGGGGTGCGCGAGCGGATCGATCCCGGGGCGCCCAACGAGGACAACCTCTACGAACTGAACGACGCCCAGCGGCGCGATCGCGGCATCGCGTTCCTGCCCCAGACTCTGCAGGAGGCGGTCGACGCCTTCGCCGCCGATCCCCTGGTCGAGGCCACTTTGGGCTCAGGGCTTCGCGAAGAATTCATCCGCACCAAGCGCGAGGAGTGGAACGCCTACCATCTCACGGTGAGCCCGTGGGAGATCGAGCGCTACAGCCACCTGTTCTAGGCGGAGGCCTCCATGACCAAAGTCATCGCCTTCGCGACCTCTGCCGCCGCGTCCTCGACCTACCGGCCGGCGCCCGAGCGCATCCTGGCCGGCGACCCGGTCCAGACCGCGACGCTCCACTTCACCAGTGCCGACGGGCGCTTCACCGCC
This sequence comes from Pseudomonadota bacterium, assembly GCA_023422485.1. Lineage (GTDB taxonomy): Bacteria > Pseudomonadota > Alphaproteobacteria > Rhizobiales > Beijerinckiaceae > Methylobacterium. The sequence continues at coordinate 2,404 of JAGTAM010000603.1, forward strand.
GGCACCTGGGCGTCAGAGCGGGGGACCTGGCGGGTTGTCTTCACCGAGAGCGAGTTCTGCCACCTGCTCGAAGGGGTGATCGTCGTCACCGACGAGGCCGGCGAGAAAACCACCTTCCGCGCCGGCGACGCCTTCGTGTCGCCGGCCGGCTTCACCGGCACCTGGGAGATCGTCGAGCCCGCCCGGAAGCTCTTCGCCTTCTACGAGGTGCCCCCGACGCCGTGACCCGCCCACCCTCATCCTGAGGTGGCGGCGCGGAAGCGTCGCCCTCGAAGGACGGTTCCAGGGATCGGGCGCGAACTGGAAACCTCGCTCAAAGCCGCTTCGCGGCACCTCAGGATGAGGGGAGTGGGTGGGACGCGGCATCGAAATTCAAAAAGATCGGCCTGCCGGGACGGCCCGGCCGCGACAGGGCTCCTGAGCCGGGACGACCCGGCGCCATCGGAGACACGACCATGTCGGACGACGCGAGCGTGATTGCGGAGAACCGCCGCCGCTACGAGGAACTGAAGCGGGC
>JAGTAM010000001.1 GCA_023422485.1 Pseudomonadota bacterium
GCCCGGCCCATCAGAAGATTTCCGCACTGGTCCTGGTCAAGGGCCAGCTCTCCTCGCCGGATGAATTCGGCGCGATCGTGCTGCGGGCCAATCCCGACGGCTCGAACGTGCGTCTGCGCGACGTGGCCCGAATCGAGCTCGGCGGCGACGCCTACCAGTTCTCGACCCGCCTCAACGGCGGCGAGGCCGCCGGCATCTCCGTGACGCTCGCCCCGGACGGCAACGCGCTGGAGACCGCCAACGCCATCCGCGCCAAGATGGAGGAGCTGTCCCAGTTCTTCCCGCCCGGCCTGAAATGGGACATCCCCTACGACATCACCCCTGCCGTGAAGGCCTCGATCAAGAAGGTCATGATGACCCTCGTCGAGGCGGTGGCTCTGGTCTTCGTCGTGATGTTCCTGTTCCTGCAGAACATTCGCTACACCCTGATCCCGACCATCGTCGTTCCGATCGCGCTGATGGGCACCGTGATGGTGATGCTGCTCGCCGGCTTCTCGGTGAACGTGCTGACCATGTTCGGCATGGTGCTCGCCATCGGAATCCTCATCGACGACGCCATCGTCGTCGTCGAGAACGTCGAGCGCATCATGAACGAGGAGGGGCTGCCGCCCAAGGAGGCGACGGCCAAGGCGATGGAGCAGATCACCGGCGCCATCATCGGCATCACGCTGGTGCTGGTCGCGGTGTTCATCCCGATGGCCTTCTTCCCCGGCTCCGTCGGCATCATCTACCGCCAGTTCTCGATCGCGATGGTGACCTCCATCGCCTTCTCGGCCCTGCTGGCGCTGACCCTGACCCCGGCGCTCTGCGCCACGCTGCTGAAGCCGATCGAGAAGGGCCATGGCCACGCCAAGGGCGGCTTCTTCGGCTGGTTCAACCGGATCGTCGATCGCGAGACCGCCCGCTACGGCCGCGGCGCTGCCTGGTGCATCAAGAAGTCGGGCCGGGTGATGGTGATCTACCTGATCCTGGTGGCGGGCACCGCCTTCGCCTTCGTGCGTCTGCCCGAAGGCTTCCTGCCGATCGAGGACCAGGGCTTCTTCACCGTCGACATCCAGACGCCTCCCGGCGCCTCGTTCAACCGGACGCAGGGGGCCGTGCGCAAAGTCGAGGAGTTCCTGCTGGCGCAGCCGGGCGTCGCCACGGTGACCACGCTCAACGGCTTCTCCTTCTCGGGCCAGGGGCCGAACCTGAGTCAGGCCTTCGTGACCCTGAAGCCCTGGTCCGAGCGCGACGCGGCGAACTCCGCCTCCGCCCTGGTGGCCGCCACCAACGCGGCGCTTGCCGGCTACCGTGATGCCATCGTCGATGCCCAGGAGCCGCCGCCGGTGGACAACCTCGGCAACGCGGCGGGCTTCTCGTTCCGCCTGCAGGACCGGGCGCAGAAGGGCTACTCGGCGCTGGCCGCCGCGGAGGCGCAACTGCTGGCGATGGCCCGGCAGAGTCCGATCCTCAAGGCGGTGAAGATCGAGGGCCTGCCGCCGACGCCCCAGGCCGAACTCATCATCGACCGCGAGAAGGCGGCCGCGCTCGGCGTGAAGTTCGAGGACATCAACGACGCGATCCAGGTCAACCTCGGCTCGGTCTACACCAACGACTTCCCGAACCTCGGCAAGATGCAGCGCGTCTACGTGCAGGCCGAGCAGTTGCAGCGCATGCAGGCGACCGACATCCTCAACTACGCGGTGAAGAACAGCCAGGGCACCATGGTGCCGATGTCCTCCTTCGCCGACCTCAAGTGGAGCATGGGCCCGAGTCAGATCGTCGGGTTCAACGGCTACCAGTCGGTCCGCTTCACCGGCGAGCCGGCGGCGGGCTACACCTCGGGCGACGCCATCGCCGAGATGGAGCGGCTGATGACGCGGATGCCGAAGGGCTTCGGCTACGTCTGGACCGGCCAGTCGCAGCAGGAGAAGCAGGCGGGCTCCCAGGCCTCGCTGCTGCTGGCCCTCTCGGTGCTGATCGTGTTCCTGTGTCTCGCCGCGCTCTACGAGAGCTGGGCGATCCCCCTCTCCGTGCTGCTCGTCATCCCGCTCGGCGTGATCGGCTCGGTGGCGGCGGTGTACCTGCGTGGCATGCCCAACGACGTCTACTTCAAGATCGGGCTCATCACGATCATCGGCCTCTCGGCCAAGAACGCGATCCTGATCGTGGAGTTTGCCAAGGACCTGTGGAAGCCGGGCACCAACATCGTCCAGGCGACGATCGAGGCGGCGACGCTCCGCTTCCGTCCGATCGTGATGACCTCTCTGGCCTTCATCTTCGGCGTGGTGCCGCTGGCGATCGCGACGGGGGCCGCCTCGAAGAGCCAGCAGGCGATCGGCACCGGCGTGATGGGCGGCATGATCTCGGCCACCGTGCTCGCGGTGTTCTTCGTGCCGGTGTTCTTCGTCGTGGTGATGCGCCTGTTCCGGCGCAAGGACGTGGCCGCGGGCGAGAACGCGGAGGCCGCGCCGGAGGAGACCCACAAGGCCGGCCACGGTCACTCGGTGCCGGCGGAGTAGCGGGTGGGAGGAGCGGCGCGTGCTTCTAGGCGCGCGTGCCGCGCGCACCTCAGCATGAGGAGCAGAGTGAATCCCATCTCCGTTGAGCCGAAGCTGCCTTGACCGCGTTCGTCTACATGCTGCGGTGTGCTGACGGCAGCTACTACGCCGGCTCAGCCCGGGGTGAATCCCTCGACAAGCGGCTGGCCGAGCATCAGGCCGGAACGCATATCGGCTACACCTATCACCGACGCCCGGTGACGCTGGTCTATGCCGAGTGGTTCGACCGCATCACCGATGCCATCGCGGCCGAGCGCCGGATCAAGGGCTGGAGCCGCGCCAAGAAGGAAGCGCTGATCGCAGAGGATTGGGATAGGGTGCAGTTTCTGGCCAAGCGCCCGTCCGCGCGAGCCGGCTTATCCCACCCAACCACCTTCATCCTGAGGTGCCGCGAAGCGGCCTCGAAGGATCTTCCAGGATGTCACGACGGGATTGGCGCCCAATCAGCGCCGATTGATCACCCGCCGCGCTCCATACCCGAGCGCCGCCCACAGAAACGCCGACACCGTCCGCACCGGGAAGAAGGTCGGCAGGTCCGCGGCCACGGGGGCCGGCCAGGGCAGGCCGATCCGTGTGACGAGCCACGCGAACAGAACCGAGACGGCGAGCGCGGCGATCGCCGCGATGAACACCTTGCCGAACTGATCCGCCTTCCACCCGAGGAAGACGGCGACCGCGATCAACAGGGGATCGAACCCGGCCTGGATCCAGACCGAGAAGGTATAGACCGGGACGACGGGAGCCGCGTTCACGCCCACCACGCCTTCGGCAGGCTGATCCGCCCGGCCGCGTTCTCGATCGTCTGCGCAGCAGCGAACAGCGTCTCCTCGTCGAAGGGGCGCCCGATGAGCTGGAGACCGAGCGGCAGCCCCTGCGCGTCGAGGCCGGCCGGCACCGAGATGCCCGGCAGCCCGGCCATGTTCACGGTGACCGTGAACACGTCGTTGAGGTACATCTCGACCGGATCGGCCGAGGCCATCTCGCCGATGCCGAAGGCCGCCGAAGGGGTGGCGGGGGTGAGGATCGCGTCGATGCCGGAGGCGTAGGCCGCCTCGAAGTCGCGCTTGATCAGCGTGCGGATCTTCTGCGCCCGCACGTAGTAGGCGTCGTAGTAGCCCGCCGAGAGCACGTAGGTGCCGATCATGATGCGCCGCTTCACCTCGCGGCCGAAGCCGGCGGCGCGGGTGTTCTCGTACATCCCGGCGATATCACGTCCGGGGACGCGAAGGCCGTAGCGCACGCCGTCGTAGCGGGCGAGGTTCGAGGAAGCCTCCGCCGGCGCCACGATGTAGTAGGCCGGCAGCGCGTATTGCGTGTGCGGCAGCGAGATCTCGCGCACCGTCGCGCCGGCCTCCCGCAGCCATTCCGCGCCCTGGTCCCAGAGCCGCTGGATCTCGGCGGGCATGCCCT
>JAGTAM010000024.1 GCA_023422485.1 Pseudomonadota bacterium
GTCCGGGGTCGCCGGGACCCGGCGGATGCGGGCGCCCGTGGCATCGAAGATCGCGTTGAGGATCGCCGGTGCGGTCGGGATGAGGGCCTGCTCGCCGATCCCCTTGGCGCCGAACGGTCCAGAGGGCGAAGCCTCCTCGACCAGGATGGATACGACAGGCGGGACGTCGCCGGCGCTCGGGATCAGGTAATCGTGCAGGTTCTCGCCGCGGCCGGGATGGAACTCCTCCATCAGGGCGAGGCCGAGCCCCTCGGCTACGCCGCCCTCGATCTGGCCTTCGACAAGGGTCGGGTTGATGGCACGCCCGACATCGTGGGCGGCCGTGATCTTGAGCACCTTCACGGTGCCGAGCCGGGTATCGACCTCGATCTCGGCGAGATGCGCGCCAAAGCCGTAGACCCCGTAGGGCTCGCCCTGCCCGTCGGCATCGAGCGGAGTGGTCGGCGGATCGAAGCTGCGCTCGGCCGAGAGGACGTAGCCATGCTCGTCTGTCTCGCGCTCCGCCAGGGGGATGCGGCGCGTGTGGTCGCCGTCCTGCACGCAGATCTCGCCTGCGCCCGGAATGATGCGGGCATCCTCGCCGGCATTGGCGAGGCGCAGGATCTGGGCCCGGAGCGCCCGCCCGGCGAGTTCGGTCGCCTTGCCGGTGATGAAGGTCTGGCGCGACGCTGAGGTCTTGCCGCAATCGGGCGTCAGGTCCGTATCGGCCGAGACGATGTCGAAGGCGTCGAGCGACACGCCGAGCGCATCGGCGGCGATCTGCGGGATGATGGTGTTCGAGCCCTGGCCGATATCGACCGCCCCCTGGTGCAGGGCGATGCGTCCATCGGGCCGGATGCCGATGCGCATCGTGGAAGGGTTCGACATGGAGGTGTTGCCGCAGCCGTACCACATGCCGGCGACGCCCACGCCCCGGCGGAGGTGCGAAGTGGCGCCATTCCACGCCGCCGCCTCGCGCCGCGCCCGCTCCCAGTGCGGCCGAAGCGCTTCCAGGCAGGCCCGGATGCCGACGCCTTCCCCGAGGATCTGCCCGGTGACGGTCGGCTGGTCGCCCGTGAGCGCATTCAGGATCCGGAATTCGAGCCGGTCCATGCCGATCCTGTCGGCGAGCTCGTCATAGAGCTGCTCGACGGCGACCGAGGCCTGCGGCACGCCGAAGCCGCGGAAGGCGCCGGCGGGGACGAGGTGCGTGTGCACGGCCCGGGTGAGGGCGCGGTAGTTCGGTACGAGATAGGGGCCGGAGGCGTGGACAGGCACGCGGTTCGCGACCGTCGGGCCCCAGGATGAATAGGCGCCCGTGTTGAAGTCGCCGGCGAAGTCGAGCGCGACGATCCGGCCATCCTTCCTGGCGGCGGCCCGCACATTCATGCGGCCAGGGTGGCGCTTGGTGGTCGTCATCATGGATTCGGGTCGGGAATAGGTCATCCGCACGGCGGTGCCCAGCTTCCACGCCGCGAGTGCGAGGAAGGGTTGCACGGACAGGTCGAGCTTGGTGCCGAACCCGCCGCCGACCGCCGTCGGGATGATGCGCACCTGCTCGGGCTCGACGCCGAGGATCAGCGCGACGTCGTCGCGGTCCATGTAGGGCGATTGCGTGCAGGCAGCGATCTCGACCCGGTCGCCGACCCGGCGCGCCCAGCCCGCCTCCGGCTCGATCGGGGCATGTTCGACGAAGCCGGTCTCGAACTCGCCCTCGACGATCGCATCCGCGGCGGCGAGGCCTTCCTCGACGTCGCCGCGCACGACCCGGCCCCGGACGAGCACGTTCCCGGCCCGCTCCGGATGGACGAGGTCGGCGCCGGGCGCGAGCGCCGCATCCAGGCTCGTATGGGCGGGAAGCTGCGTCCACGTCACCGGGAACGCAGCGAGGTCGAGGGCCTCTACGGTCTTCGCATCCCCGACGATCGCGGCGACCGCCTCGCCGCGGAACCGCGCCTCGCGCTCGGCGAAGGCGGGCTGGTCGGCGAAGGGCGGAATGACCCCGTAGCGATTGCGGCCGGGGACGTCCCGGGCGGTGAGAACCGCCGCGATGCCGTTCGCGGCCGCATAGGCCTCGAGGTCGCCGAACGTGAAGGAGGCGCGATGATGGGGGCTGCGGATCACCCGGAGCACGAGCGCGTCGGCCGGACAGGCATCGGCGCCGAACGGGTCGCGGCCCTCCACCTTGCGGACACCGTCGAGGCGCTCGATCCGCGCGCCGACCGCCGCGCCGGCATCCGGGGCGGGGCAGGGCGCAGGCGTACCTGCATGGTCCAGAACGGCGTCGATGATCTTGCGATAGCCGGTGCAGCGGCAGAGCACCCCGCCGATCGCGTCGGCGACCTCCGCCTCGGTCGGAGAGGCGTTGCGCTCCAGCAGCGCCGTCCCGGCCACGATCATGCCGGGCGTGCACATCCCGCATTGCGCCGCGCCGTGGTGCAGGAAAGCCCGCTGCAGCGATCGAGCCGTTTCGCTGGCCTCCGTCAGGCCCTCGATCGTCGTGACGTTCCGCCCGTCGGCCTGGCCGCAGGCGACGAGGCAGCCGCAGACGGGCTCGCCGTCCAGCAGCACCGTGCAGGCGCCGCAATCGCCGGCGTCGCATCCGACCTTGGTGCCCGTGAGCCCGAGTTCGTCGCGCAGCACCCGCGTCAGCCGGGCGATGGGCGGCGAGGCGCTCGCGACGGGCCGGCCGTTCAGCACGAATCCGATCGGTTTGCCCTCATGCCGCATGGGCGCGCTCCTGCAGGCAGAGATCGAGCGCGCGGCCGACCAGTTCGTGCGCGGCATCGAGGCGGTAGGAGGCGCGGCCGCGCACGTCGTCGATGGGGGAGAGCCCCGAGAGGTGCTCCGTGCGGACAAGCGACACGAGCCCGGGTTCGGCGAGCCGGCCCACGAACTCCGCCTCGAGGGCAGGCAGCCGCTGGGCCACGGCCGAGCAGGAGCCGACCGCAAACGCGGCCTCGCGGATACGGCCCTCCCCATCCGTCGCCAGCCTCGCGGCCACCATGGCGATCGAGATGACGAGGTAGCGTCGCGCGCCGAGCTTCACGAAGGCGGAGCGGCCGCCCGTCCGCGCACGGGAGACGATGACGGCCGACAGGATCTCGTCCGGGTTGCGCGCGGTCCGGCGGTTGCCGAGCACGAACTTCCCGAGGGGCAGCCGACGGAGGCCGGCGCGGCTGGCGAGCTCCACCTCGGCATCGAGGACCAGCAGCGGCGGCACGCCGTCCGCCGCAGGCGAGGCGTTGCAGAGATTGCCCGCGATCGTCGCGACGTTCTGGATCTGGACCGAGCCGACTTCCCGCGCGGCCGCCCGCAAGGCGTCGAAAGCCGGAGGCAATTCCGCCCGGGCGAGCTCGGACCAGGTGGTCCGCGCCCCGATGCGGATCTCGCTCTCGGTCTGGACGATGCCCCGCAACTCCTCCACGCCCGAGATGTCGAGCACCGTCTTCGGGGCGGGACGGTCGACGAGAGCCGGAAACACGTCGGTGCCTCCGGACAGGATCTGCACAGGCCGCTGCGCAAGGACCTCGCAGGCTTCGCTCAGCGTACTCGGTCGAAGATACATGACCGGCCGGCCCCGAATTTCATTTGTACACTAACAATCTTCCGCCGGTCCGGTGTGGTGTCAAGCGACCCGGCAGCCCGACTTTCGGGCGAGGTGCTGCCTCTTGGGGCAGTCCCGCCCGGCGCGTCCCAATCCTGAACTCCCCGGCGCAGGCGCATTCACCAACGCGTTAGTTCGGTCGTGCGATCCTGCCATCTCGAAGCCCGCATAGCCCCTCGGGGCTGACCAGGAGGAGTGTTCGCCATGGCTTCCCTGAAGATCGCCGCCGCGGCCGCAGGCATCGCGGCGGTCACGATTGCTGCCAGCATGCCGGCCGAGGCTGGCGGCTATTACGGCCGCGGCTGGAGCCCCGGCGCTGCCGCTGCGGGCGGCATCCTCGGCGGCGTGGCCGCCGGTGCCGCGATCGCATCGGCTGCGCGTCCGGCCTACGGACCGCCGCCGGCCTATTACGCCCCGCCGCCGCCGGTGCCCGTCTACGGCGAATGCTACGTCGTGCACCGCCGCGTCTGGGTCCCCGGCTGGGGTTGGGACGTTCGCCCGCGCGAGATCTGCGACTAGGCCGATTTCCACTCGGGGCCGGATTGCCAGTCCGGTCCCGAAACAGCAGGTACCAAGACCAAAAGCCTAGGCTCGATGACCGCAATCGCGCTTGTCACGCGGTGATATTGGTCCTTAGTTGCTCCGATAACCGGCGGAAATAACTGCCGGAGATCAGGAGGAACCGGATGACCGAGCAGAAGGGCAGTAGACGCAAGTTTCTGACGGGGGCAGCGGTCGCGACAGCGGCCGGCTTGGCGGCGCCGACGGTGGTCAAGGCGCAGGGCCCGGTCAGCATGCGCTTCCAGAGCACCTGGCCCTCCAAGGACATCTTCCACGAATTCGCGTTGGATTACGCGAAGAAGATCAACGACATGACCGGCGGCGACCTGAAGATCGAGGTCCTGCCCGCGGGCGCCGTCGTCCCCGCCTTCGGCCTTCTCGACGCCGTGTCCAAGGGCACGCTCGACGGCGGCCATGGCGTGATGGTCTATCACTACGGGAAGCAGACGGCGCATGCGCTCTGGGGCTCGGGCCCGGGCTTCGCGATGGACGCCAACATGCTGCTCGCCTGGCACAAATACGGCGGCGGCAAGGAACTTCTCGAGAAGCTGTAC
>JAGTAM010000214.1 GCA_023422485.1 Pseudomonadota bacterium
CGCCATCGGTGGCGGGTTCGCAGGTCGTCCGGGCATCGGTGGCGGTGCCGGCATCGGCGGCGGCGGGTTCGCCGGTCGCCCCGGATTCGGCGGTGTCCGAGCGGGCTTCGGCGGCGGCTATGCCGGCGTGCGGCCCGGCTTCGGCCATCACGGTTGGCATGGCGGCAATCGCTGGCGCAACGCCGGCTACTATCGCCGCGGCTACGGCTACGGCGGTCTTGGGCTCGGGTTGGGTCTCGGCCTCGCAGCCGGCAGCCTCTACGGCGCCTACGGCTATCCGGACTACGGGTACGGGTACGGCTACGACAGCGGATACTACGCACAGCCTGGCTACTACGCGCCTGCCGGCTATTACGGCACCGAGACGGTCGGAGCTGCCGCGGGCGATGACGAAGCGGTGGCCGAGTGCGCCCGCCGCTTCAAAACCTACGACCCGCAGACACAGACCTACATCGCCAAGCGCGGCGTGCGCCGCTCCTGCCCGTAACGGGGGGATGGGAAGCGTCGCCAGCGGCGCTTCCTCCAAAACAAGAAACCCCGCCCGATCTGACGGCCGGGCGGGGTTTTTCATGTCGGTGCGCCGGCCTTACTCGGCGGCAACCTTCTGCGGGGCGTTGCCACCCTCGGTGTAGGTCTCCGCCTGAAGGCGCTTGTGCGGGGCGGCGCGGCCCGGCAGGGGCGGCAGGGCCTTGGCCTTCTCCAGATCGATCCCGGCGCCCTCGGCGACGCGGCGGCCGTAATCCTCGTCGGCATGCCAGAAGTGCCAGACCATCCGAAGCTGGATCGGCTCAGGACACTGCTTCATGTCGGCCACGAGGTTCGCGATCAGATCCTCGCGCTCCCAGTCCTGGAACGAGCGGTAACGCACGCCGGCCTGGGTGTAGTCGTCCTCGGTGCGCGAGGTCTGGTAGCGGCCGAGATTGCCGCTCACCGGCTGGTGATACTCCTTGCGCTTGGGCGCCTCGGCGAGGCCCTCGCCGAGCGTCGAGGGCTCGTAGTTGATGTGCTTGTTGGCGCCCGTGCCGTCGACGCTGTAGGTCATCTGGCCGTCGCGCTGGTTCGAGTAGACCTTCACGCCGGGCTGGGGCGCGTTGATCGGCAGTTGCAGGTAGTTCGGGCCGACGCGGTAGCGCTGCGTGTCCGAGTAGGACAGGGTGCGGCCCTGCAGCATCTTGTCGTCCGAGAAGTCGATGCCATCCACCAGCACACCGGTGCCGAAGGCCGACTGCTCGACTTCGGCGAAGAAGTTGTCCGGCACGCGGTCGAGCACCATGCGGCCGACGGGGAGGAGAGGGAAGTCCTCGACCGGCCACAGCTTGGTGTCGTCGAGCGGATCGAACGACAGATGGTCGTTCGGGCCGTCGGGCATGATCTGCACGCAGAACTCCCACTCGGGGAAGTTGCCGGCCTGGATGTTGTCGTAGAGGTCACGCGTAGCGTGGCCGACATCCTTGGCCTGGATCTCGGCCGCCTGCTGCGAGGTCAGGTTGCGCACGCCGAGCTTGGGCTCGAAGTGGAACTTGCACAGCACCGCCTCGCCCTGGTCGTTGACGAGCTTGTAGGTGTTGACGCCCGAGCCTTCCATCTCGCGGTAGTTGGCCGGGATCCCCCAGGGCGACTTGAGGTGCGTCACCATGTGGATCGACTCGGGGTGCTGCGCCACGAAGTCGAAGAAGCGCCACGCCTCCTGGCGGTTCGTCACCGGGTCCGGCTTGAACGCGTGGATCATGTCGGGGAACTTGATCGCGTCGCGGATGAAGAAGACCTTGAGGTTGTTGCCCACGAGGTCCCAGTTGCCTTCGACGGTCTTGAACTTCACCGCGAAGCCGCGCGGGTCGCGCTCGGTCTCCGGCGATTCCTTGGCGCCGGCCACGGTCGAGAAGCGCACGAAGACCGGGGTCTTCACACCGGTCTCGTTGAGAACCCGGGCGCGGGTGTACTTGGAAGCCGGCTCGTTGCCGATCTTGCCGTAGGCCTCGAAATAGCCATGCGCCCCGGCGCCGCGGGCATGGACGACACGCTCCGGAATGCGCTCACGGTCGAAATGGGTGATTTTCTCGATGAACTGATAGTTCTCGAGCGTCGCCGGTCCCCGCTCGCCGACCGTGCGCAGGCTCTGGTTGTCGCGGACCGGATGGCCCTGGCGGGTCGTCAGAATCGGACGGTTCTCGCTCATGCGTCACTCTCTCCTTGGGAGGCAGGGGGCTTCAGGTGGGGTTGCTCGGCACGTCCGCACAGCCTGGAACCATTCTGTTTCGACGGTATGACCCAGGCATGACCTATTGGCAAATGCATCGTCACAAAGATTGTGATAGATACAGCCTATGAATCTCTCCGGTCTGTCGCTGCGCGATCTCGAATATGTCGTGGCCGTCGCCGACGAAGGGCATTTCGGCCGGGCCGCCGAGCGCTGCAACGTGAGCCAGCCGACGCTCTCCGTGCAGATCCGTAAACTGGAGAACGCGCTCGGGCTGACCTTGTTCGAACGATCCAACCGACGCGTGTTGCTGACGGTCGCCGGGCAGGGCATCGTCCGGCAGGCCCGCGTCGTGCTCGGTGAGGCGCAGCGCCTGCTGGCGCTTGCCGTCGAGGGGCGCGGCTCGCCGCTCACCGGCCGGCTGGTGCTGGCCGCGATCCAGACGCTCGGCCCCTACTACTTCCCGCTCGTCCTGCGCCTGCTGCGCCAGGAATTTCCGCTGCTGACGCTGGCGCTCAGTGAGGCGCGCACCGCCGAGATCCTCGACGGACTGCGCGACGGGCGCGTCGACGCGGCCCTGGTCTCGCTGCCGGTGGCGGCCTCGGGGCTGACGGTCTCGCCGCTCTTCGTCGAGCCGTTCCGGCTCGCTTGCCCGGCGGACCACGCCTTCGCTCAAGGAGCTGCCCCGCGGGCGGAAAACCTGAGCGGGCCGGACCTGCTGCTGCTCGACGAGGGCAACTGCCTGCGCGACCAGACCATCGCCGCCTGCGGCACGCTGCGCGGCGCCGGCCGCCACGCGACGAGTCTGGAGACCCTGCGCTCGATGGTGGCGGCGGGCGCCGGCTACACCCTCATCCCGGCGCTGGCCGTGCCCACCGGCCCCGATCCGAGCGGCCTGACCGTCGTGCGGCACTTCGAGGGGGAAGGGCCCGGCCGTACCCTGGCCCTGGCCTGGCGCTCCAGCGATCCGCGGGCAGCCGGGCTGGCGCATCTGGCCGCCTTCTTCCGGGCGCACGCCCCGGCGGGCACCGCCGCCTGCCGGGAGGACGAAGAGTATCGCGCCTGATCATTGGGGGACGGGGCAGGCCGAGACCAGGAGTCCCCTGGCCGGCGGGCCGCGTCGCGGGCTCACCGTGACAGTTCGGGCGAGAGCGTGTAGCGCGGGCCTCGCGCGGATCTTGTTCCGCGCCATCCACGCATCCACGCCCGTGCCCGAGACCCGCATCCTCCTGCGCTGGACGGCGCTCGTCGCCGTCTCGGCCGCTCTCGCCTACGGGCTGAGCCTCTCACATTTCCCTGCCGCCCTTCTCCTCGGGCCGATGCTGGCTGCGATCACCTTCGGCGTTCGCGGGGCCGGTCTCTCGCTGCCGCGCCCGCTGTTCCTGGGCGCCCAGGCGGTGATCGGCTGCCTCGTCGCGCATTCCGCGACGACCGAGATCGCCGCGACCTTGCGCGAGGACGGTCTCATCATCTTCGCGGTCGTCGGCGTGACGGTGGGGGCCGGCGCCCTGACCGGCCTGGCCCTGACGCGGCTGCGGGTGCTGCCGGGCACCACCGCGGCCTGTGGCTCCTCGCCGGGCGGCGCCGCCGCCATGGTGGCGATGGCCGAGGATTACGGCGCCGATCCGCGCCTCGTGGCGTTCATGCAATATGTGCGCGTCGCCGCCGTGGTGCTCTCGGCCTCGCTCGCCGCGCGGCTTCTCGCCGACGTGACCGGCTCGGGCGAAGCGGGCGCTTCGGGCGAGACGTGGAGCTGGGCCGGACTCGCGGCCACGGTCACGGTCGCTGCGGTCGGGTACGGCCTCGCGAGCCTGTTGCGGCTGCCCTCCGCGCCCCTGATCGGACCGATGCTGCTCGGCGCCGTCCTGCACGTCACAGGCCTACTCGACATCGTCCTGCCGGGTCCGGTTCTCGATGCCGCCTCCGCGGCGATCGGCTGGTATGTCGGACTGCGCTTCAACCGGCGGACCCTGGACGAGACGCTCCACGCACTGCCGGGCGTTCTGACCGCGACGGGCGCGATCATCGGGCTCTGCGGAATCTGGGCCTGGGCTCTGACCTACTGGCTGCCGATCGACTTTCTCACCGCCTTCCTGGCCACCAGTCCCGGCGGTCTCGATTCGGTGGCGATCATCGCCGTGGGCTCGAAGGCCGACGTGTCCTTCGTGCTCGCCGTGCAGACACTGCGCCTCTTCGTGGTGCTGGCGACCGGCCCGATCCTCGCCAAGTGGATCGCCCGGGCGGTTCCGGGGGAAGCCCGGTGACCGCGCTCTACCTCGCCTTCCTGAATTCCTGGCGCGGCCTCGTCCATGGCGGACGCACGGAGCGGGCAGTCCGACTCGAACTCGTGCTGCTGGCGCTCGGCCTGCCCGTGGCGCTGGTTCTCGGCGGCAGCCTGTGGGTGCGGGTGGCGCTCATCGCGAGCCTGCTGCTCATGCTCGGGGCGGAACTCCTCAACACCGCCGTCGAGAAGCTGTGCGACCACCTCCATCCCGGCCGGCACGAGCGGATCGGCATCGTGAAGGATCTCGCCTCGGCGGGCGCGTTCATGACCCAGCTCATCGCCGCCCTGATGTGGGGCGCGGCTGTGATCGACCGGTTCTGACCGGGCGATCCGGGACGCGGCGGACGATGCTGCCGCGCCGCGCTCAGCCGTCGTCCTGCTCGCTCCAGACAACCCATCCGCCGCCGAACAGCGTGACGGCGATGACGATCCACAGGCCGGTCCGGCCGACCAGATCGACCAACCAAGTATGCACCGCCGAGAAACTGACCGTCAGAAGGCAGTCCACCACACCGAGATAGAGAGCGAGTCCCAGAAACGCGACGGCCAGAGTGCGGCTCATCGATCCTCCGTCTCCTTCCATAGGGCCCAGGCCCCGGCGAACACCATGGCTCCGATCAGCAGCCGCATCCCCGTGTGACCGATTTGTTGGAGCAGCCATGCATGGGCGGCGGACAGGCTCAAGTCCAGCATCCACCCCCATGCCGACACGATCACGGCAAGGGCGACGACAACGAGAATTTTCGTCGAGACCGACATGGCCGCCGCGCTAGCACGTTTGGGCAGGGGCACCGAGCGACCCGAGTGACACTTCGCCACGAGTCCTCGGAAAAATGATGCAACGCCTGAACCATCCGCTGCGACGAGCGATCCGTTCGCGCCCGCACGGTCGGTCGATCGGCATCATCGTACCTTATGTTGTGACCGGCCGCCGGATTTACGGCTTGCGCTGCGTTGAGACGGGACGTCGGGTGGTCTGCCCGCCGCGATCCTCGACTTGTCCCACATCAACGTGAAGAAGGCATGGCTACCTATTTTATTGCCGACACGCATTTCGGCGACGCCCGCCTCGTCGAGCGCCGACGGCGCGGCTTCGCCTCGGTGGAGGCGCATGATGCCGCGCTGATCGCCCGCTGGAACGCGCGCGTCGGCGCGGCGGACGAGGTCTGGCATCTTGGCGACTTCGCCGCCCATGCGAGTCGCGAGCACTGCGCCGCCGTGTTCGCGCAGCTCAACGGCATCAAGCGGCTCGTGCGCGGCAACCACGACAGCAACCGGGTGCTCGATCTGCCCTGGGCCGAGCCGCCGGTGGAAAGCGCCCGGATCTCGGTGACGAACGAGGCGGGCCGGACCTGGCGGCTGTATCTGGCGCACTATGCCCACCGCGCCTGGCCGGGCCTGTGGCGCGAGACCCGGCACCTCTACGGCCACACCCACGCGACCCTGCCCGACACCACCCGCTCCTGTGACGTCGGAGTCGATGCCTGGGATTTCTCGCCGGCAGACATCGGCGAGATCGTCGCCCGGCAGGATGCGGCGACGCTGGTGCCGGAGGAGTTGGCGCCGCGGGAATCGCGGTGACGGGCCGCCGCAGACCAAATCCGGTCGATCCCTTCGGGATGGCGGATTCGGCCCTCATTCAAGCGCCGCGCGGGCTTGCCGATCCGGCCCCTGCTTGAACCAAGCGGGACCGTATCAGCTTACCGTCAGCGGCATTGCCTCGATCATCGTCTCGAACAGGCCCCGCCGCTCGAGCGACCGGCCGAGCGCCGGGGTCAGGCCGCTTCCGCCCGTGAACACGGCCCGCGCGGGCGGCGCGTCGGGGGACTGCGCCGGCATCTCGCCGAGAAGCTGGATCACCCGTCGGGCGATGGCAGGGGCCGGATCGATCCATGTCACCGGCCACGGCGCGAGGCGCTCGAAGCGGGGCAGCAGCAGCGGGTAGTGGGTACAGGAGAGGCAGACCACGTCGGTGCGCAGGCCGTCCGCTGCCTCCACGAAGCAGGGCTCGATCTCGGCCAGGATCGCCGCGTCCGAGACCGGCTCTCCGGCCATCTCGGCCTCGGCGTAGCTCGCGAGGTTCTTGGAGCCCACCAGCGTCACGGCGCAATGCGCCGCGAAATTCCGGACGAGGTCGTGGGTATAGGGCCGCGCCACGGTGCCCGGCGTCGCGAGCAGGGAGACGAGGCGCGTGCGCGTCAGCGCGGCGGCCGGCTTGATCGGCGGCACCACGCCGACGAAGGGCGTGACGAAGCGCTGGCGCAGGGCCGGCAGCACCAGGGTCGAGGCGGTGTTGCAGGCGATCACCACGAGATCCGGGGCGTGGCGCGCCAGCAGCCGCTCCATCACGGCGATCACCCGCGCCACCAGCCGCTCCTCGCTCAGCGCGCCGTAGGGAAAGGCCGCGTCGTCCGCGGCATAGACGTAGGACGCATCCGGCCGGGCGCGGCGCACCTGCTCCAGCACGGTGAGGCCGCCGAGGCCGGAATCGAACACGAGGATGATCGGCTGCGCGTTCTGCGCCGGCCATGCCGCCGAAAGGGTCGCCCCTGCCATCAGATCGATCCGCATCACCGCCGCCTCAGGCTCGCGCATCCTTGGAAACATCGGGGCGGCGAGTGTCCGGCAGCCACGGTTAAGGACACCTCA
>JAGTAM010000644.1 GCA_023422485.1 Pseudomonadota bacterium
TCCCCGCAGAGGGGGAGGGTCATGAGCGTGCGCCTCAGCTCGCCTTCGTCTTCGCCGGAGCCTTCTTAGCAGCCGCCGGCTTGGCCGCGGCTTTCGTCGCCGTCTTGGCGGCCGTCTTGCGCACGGCCGGCTTCTTCGCCTCGCCGGCCTCCGCCTTCTTCGCGGGTGCGCGAGAGCGGGCCGCCGTCTTGCGCACCGGCTTCTTGCCGCCGCCCGCGGCGCGCTTGGCGTTGACGAGGTCGATCGCCTGTTCGAGCGTCAGGCTTTCGGCGCTCATCGTCTTCGGCAGCGTCGCGTTGACCGAGCCATCGCTGACATAGGGGCCGTACTTGCCCGCCTTGACCACGAGGGCGGCGCCGTCCGGATGCGCGCCCAGCGCGCGGCCGGGATCGGAGGAGGGGCGCCCGCGCCCGCCGCCCTGCTCCTTGGCGACGATGAGGTCGATGGCACGGTTGGCGCCGATCTCCAGCACGTCGTCGTCACGACCGAGATTGGCGTAGGTCTTCCCGTGCTGCACGTAGGGGCCGAAGCGGCCGAGATTGGCCAGGATCGGCTCGCCGGTCTCTGGATGCTTGGCCACTTCGCGCGGCAGAGACAGCAGGCGGAGCGCGATCTCCAGGGTCACGCCGCCAGGACTCAGGCCCTTCGGGAGCGAGGAGCGCTTCGGCTTCTCCGCGCCCTTCTCGGTGCTCGCCTCGCCGAGCTGCACGAACGGCCCGAAGCGCCCGTCGCGCAGGGTCACGGGCAGGCCGGTGGCGGGATCGTCGCCGAGCACCCGCACGCCGGGCTGGCCGCCCTCGCTCGAGGAGCCGTCGCCCTCGCCCTCGACGCCGGAGGCCGAGAGCTGGCGGGTATACTTGCACTCGGGATAGTTCGAGCAGCCGATGAACGCGCCGAACTTGCCGAGCTTGAGCGAGAGCTGGCCGGAGCCGCAGGTCGGGCAGGCGCGCGGATCGCCGCCATCCGCCTTCTCGGGGAAGATGTGCGGCCCGAGCAGGCCGTTCAGCGCCTCCAGCACTTCCGCGACGCGCAGTTCCTTGGTGCCGCCGATGGCGGCGGAGAAATCGCGCCAGAAGTCGCGCAGCACGGTGCGCCAGTCGATCTCGGCATTCGAGACCCGGTCGAGCTGTTCCTCCAGGCTCGCGGTGAAATCGTACTCGACGTAGCGCTTGAAGAAGCTCTCGAGAAAGCCGGTGACGAGCCGTCCCTTGTCCTCCGGCTGGAGGCGCTTCTTCTCGATCTTGACGTATTCGCGGTCGCGCAGGGTCTGCAACACCGCGGCGTAGGTCGAGGGCCGGCCGATGCCGAGTTCTTCCATCCGCTTGACGAGACTGGCCTCGGAATAGCGCGGCGGCGGCTCGGTGAAGTGCTGGGTCGAGGCGATGCGCTCGCGCCTCAAGGAGTCGCCCGCCTTCATCGCCGGCAGGCGCTTGGAATCCTCGTCCTCCTCGTCGTCCTTGCCCTCCTGGTAGAGGGCGAGGAAGCCGTCGAACTTCACGACCTGACCGGTGGCGCGCAGGTCGATCCGGCGCGGGTCGACGTTCGCGGTCACCTCGACGGTGGTGCGCTCCAGCTCGGCCGACTCCATCTGGCTCGCGATCGTGCGGGTCCAGATCAGCTCGTAGAGCTTGGCCTGTTCAGGCTCGAGATAGCGGGCGACCTGCTTGGGCAACCGGCCCATATCGGTCGGGCGCACGGCCTCGTGCGCTTCCTGGGCGTTCTTGGCCTTCACCGAGTATTTTCGCGGAGCGCCGGGGACATAGTCGTCACCGAATTCGCGGCCGATCACCCGTCGAGCATCCTGAATCGCCTCAGGCGCCATGTCGACGCCGCCGGTTCGCATGTAGGTGATGATGCCGACGGTCTCGCCGCCGACATCGACGCCCTCGTAGAGCCTCTGGGCGACCCGCATGGTCTGCGCCGGCGCCATCCCGAGCTTGCGCGAGGCCTCCTGCTGCAGCGTCGAAGTGGTGAAGGGCGGCTGCGGATGGCGCTTGGCCGGCTTGGCCTCGACGCTCGCCACCTGGAAGGTCGCGAGTTCGAGGTCGCGCTTGAAGGCGGCGGCTTCCTCGGCGTTGCCGACGTCGAGGCGCTGGATGCGCTTGCCGTCGGCGCCGACGAGACGGGCCTCGAACACGCCGCCGTTCTCGGTCGCGAGGGTGGCGACGATCGACCAGTACTCGCGGGGGCGGAAGCGCTCGATCTCCATCTCGCGCTCGACGACGAGACGGAGTGCGACCGACTGCACCCGGCCGGCGGACTTGGCGCCCGGCAGCTTGCGCCACAGCACCGGCGAGAGGTTGAAGCCGACGAGGTAATCGAGCGCCCGGCGCGCCAGATAGGCATCGACCAGCGCCTGATCGATCTCGCGCGGCTTCCTCATCGCCGCGTCGACGGAGGCCTTGGTGATGGCGTTGAAGGTCACCCGCTCGACGGGGATGCCCTTGAGCGCCTTGCGGGCCGTGAGCGCCTCGATGACGTGCCAGGAGATCGCCTCGCCCTCGCGATCCGGGTCGGTGGCGAGGATGAGCTTCTCGGCGCCCTTCACGGCGCGCGCGATCTCGGACACGCGCTTCGAGCCGCGATCCTCCAGCTCCCAGACCATGGCGAAATCGGCCTCCGGATCGACCGAGCCGTCCTTGGCCGGCAGGTCGCGGATATGGCCGAAGGAGGCCAAAACCTCGTAATCGCGCCCCAGGTATTTGTTGATCGTCTTGGCCTTGGCCGGCGACTCGACGACGACGACTTTCATGAACCTCTGCCTCTCGCCAGAGCCTCACCGCGGGTACGGTTT
>JAGTAM010000279.1 GCA_023422485.1 Pseudomonadota bacterium
GAGAGCCAGTCGACGATCTTGCCCTTGCCCTCGTCGCCCCACTGGGCGCCTACGACGACGACGTTCGCCATGCGCGTCTGACCTGTCTCGCAATCGCTGGCGCGGGCGCCAAGCGGTTGCGCCACGCGCGAAAACCCCGGCTGTCGAGCCGGGGATCGAGCATACGGGGGCGTCTTCGGCGATCTCGGCAGGCAGGTCAAGCGATGGGCGGGCCTGCGCTGGGGAGCGCCCCGCATGGCTGATGCTCTCTCGCCGGTTACGCGGCCCCGGCAGTTACTTGGCGTTGCCCGGCGGTTTGATCACGGGGGTGGAGTTCGGGGTCGGCTCCGGCGCGATCGTCTTGATCTCGGGATCGACGCCCGCGGGCGGCTTGATCACGCCGTCCGACTTCTCGAGCTTCTCGCTCAGCGTGGCGCCCGAATTGCCGCTCTCCGGCCGGACCTTCTCCGGCACCTGCTCCTGGGGCGGGGGCAGCTTCGGGTCGCTGTCCTGGCCGCGCTGCGGCACCGACGGATCCTGGGCCAGGGCCGCCGTGCTCATCAGGCCGCCGAGCAGCGCGGCACCGAGTAATGAAATTCTCTTGAAGGTCATCGCGTCCTCAATGGTCCTTTGGGGACCAACGGATGCGTGCACCTTCGCGTTCCTGTCAGGCCCTTCCTGTCAGGCTATGCCTTCGAGCCCTCGGCGAAGGCGAAGTACAGCTCGCGCAATCGACGCGCCACCGGGCCGGGCCGGCCGTCGCCGAGGGTTTTGCCGTCGATCTCCACCACCGGCATCACGAAGGCCGAGGCCGAGGTGTAGAAGGCTTCCGCCGCCTCGGGCAACTCGCGGGCGTTGATGAGCCGCTCCTCGAAGGCGAGGCCGGTCTCTTCGGCCAGCGCGAGCACCGCCTTGCGGGTGATGCCGGGCAGGACCGCGTGGGAGAGCGGACGCGTCACCAGGGCGCCGCCCTTGGTGACGATGAAGACAGTGGAGGAGGAGCCCTCGGTCACCACCCCGTCCTCGACCATGAAGGCCTCCGCGACGCCGGCTTCCGCCGCCTGTTGCTTGGCGAGCACCTGGGCCAGCAGCGCCACCGACTTGATGTCCCGCCGCTTCCAGCGCAGGTCCGGCACGGTGATCGCCTTCGCGCCGGCTTCGGCCATCGGGTTGTTCACGATGGATTTCTCCTGCGTGAACATCACCACGGTCGGGGCCACGCCGCCCTTGGGGTACGAGAAGTCGCGCTCGGCCACGCCCCGCGTCACCTGAATGTAGACGAGGCCTTCCCGGATGCCGTTCCGCTCGACGAGCTGCGTCTCCAGCCGCTCCCACGCCTCGGCGGAGTGCGGGTTGCGGATGCCGATCTCGGCGAGCGAGCGGTCGAGCCGGGCGAGATGCCCGGCATTGTCCACGAGGCGGCCATGCAGCACGGCGGCGACCTCGTAGATCCCGTCGGCGAACAGGAAGCCGCGGTCCATCACCGGCACGCGGGCCTCGTCCAGGGGCAGGAATTCACCGTTGAGGTAGGCAATGCGGCTCATCGGTTCTCTCGGTCGTCCGTCGTCAGGCGAGGCGCGAAGCAGGATCCGTGCAGGACGGATCAGGCTTGTCCGAACACCCGCGAAAAAATCGTGTCGACGTGCTTGAGATGGTAGCCGAGATCGAAGCACTCCTCGATCTGCTCGGGCTTGAGCACGGCGGTCACCTCGGGATCGGCCTTCAGGAGCGACAGGAAATCGCCCTCGCCGCGCCAGACCGGCATCGCGTTGCGCTGGACCAGCCGGTAGGCATCCTCGCGCGAGACGCCGCCCTGCGTCAGCGCCAGCAGCACCCGCTGCGAGTGGACGAGGCCGCCGAGCCGGTCGAGGTTCTTCTGCATCTGCTCGGGGTAGATCAGCAGCTTGTCGATCACGCCGGTGAGGCGGGCGAGCGCGAAATCGAGGGTGACGGTGGCGTCCGGGCCGATCATCCGCTCGACGGAGGAGTGCGAGATGTCCCGCTCGTGCCAGAGCGCGACGTTCTCCAGCGCCGGGGTGACGTAGCCGCGCACCATGCGGGCCAGCCCGGTGATGTTCTCGGTGAGCACCGGGTTGCGCTTGTGCGGCATGGCCGAGGAACCCTTCTGCCCCTCGGAGAAGAACTCTTCCGCCTCGAGCACCTCGGTGCGCTGCAGGTGGCGCACTTCCGTCGCCAGCCGCTCCATCGAACTCGCGATCACGCCGAGCACGGCGAAGAACATGGCGTGGCGGTCGCGCGGGATCACCTGGGTCGAGACCGGCTCCGGCTGGAGGCCCATCTGCTCGGCGACGTATTCCTCAACCCGCGGGTCGATGTTGGCGAAGGTGCCGACCGCGCCCGAGATCGCGCAGGTCGCGACCTCCTTGCGTGCGGCGACGAGCCGGTCCTTCGCTCTGGCGAACTCGGCATAGGCCTGGGCGAGCTTGAGGCCGAAGGTGACGGGCTCGGCGTGGATGCCGTGCGAGCGGCCGATGGTCGGGGTGAGCTTGTGCTCGAAGGCGCGCCGCTTCAGCGCGGCGAGCAGCGCGTCGAGATCCTTGATCAGGATGTCGGCGGCGCGGGTGAGCTGCACGTTGAGGCAGGTGTCGAGCACGTCGGACGAGGTCATGCCCTGGTGGACGAACCGCGCCTCCGGCCCGACGATTTCGGCCAGATGCGTGAGGAAGGCGATGACGTCGTGCTTCGTCACCGCCTCGATCGCGTCGATGCGCGCGACGTCGAAGACCGCGTCGCGACCCTTCTCCCACACCTTGTCGGCCGCCTCCTTCGGCACGACGCCGATATTGGCCAGGGCCGTGGTGGCGTGAGCCTCGATCTCGAACCAGATCCGGAACCGGCTCTCCGGCGACCAGATCGCGGTCATCTCGGGACGGGAGTAGCGGGGGATCATTTTTTGCGGTGCCTCGGAGGTGACGCGATTTCGCGAATTCGCTCCGCGCGTAGCACGGCCCGGCCCGGCGCCTCAACGCGCCGCCCGGCCGGGATGTGCATGGCTCCCCCGCGACGTCACGGGGCGGTTGACCGAGCCGGCCCACGGGGCAACATCGGCGGCATGAACAGCGAGCCGACGTCCCGCGCCTTCATCCCCCTCTCGATCGCCGTGCTGACGGTGTCCGACACCCGCGTGCTCGCCGACGATAAATCCGGCGACACCCTCGCCGCGCGGCTGACGGGGGCCGGGCACCGGCTGGCCGAGCGGGACATCGTGCCCGACGAGGTCGTCGCCATCCGTGAGCGGGTCGAGGGCTGGAT
Organism: Pseudomonadota bacterium; assembly: GCA_023422485.1. Classification (GTDB taxonomy): domain Bacteria; phylum Pseudomonadota; class Alphaproteobacteria; order Rhizobiales; family Beijerinckiaceae; genus Methylobacterium. The sequence goes on from JAGTAM010000279.1 coordinate 3,253, forward strand.
CCGTGACCCCAGCATCGACGTGATCCTCACCACCGGCGGCACCGGCTTCACCGGACGGGACGTGACGCCCGAGGCGATCGAGCCGCTGTTCGAGAAGCGCATGGACGGCTTCTCGGCGGTGTTCCACCGGATCTCCTACGACAAGATCGGCACCTCGACCCTGCAGTCGCGGGCCACCGCCGGGGTGGCGGGGGCGACCTACATCTTCGTGCTGCCGGGCTCGCCCGGCGCCTGCAAGGACGCCTGGGACGGCATTCTGGCTCAGCAGCTCGATTACCGTCACCGGCCCTGCAACTTCGTCGAGATCATGCCGCGCCTCGACGAGCACCTGCGCCGGGGCGCTGCCACGACGATGTGAGCTGCAGACGGGGGCGGCGGTATGGACGGAGGTGGTGAGATCCGGGTCCCTATCCACCCGCCGCGGGTGCGCGATGCGTCGGCCCATTCGGCTCCGAAGTGCCGTGCCGGCGCGATCTTCGTGGTCCGAAAGATCCGGCGGCCCTGTCATTTGGCGGCACCTCGGGTCGCGGATGGCGTTACGCTTCGGGACGGCCGGGCTGCGAGCCGGCGCAGTTTCCCAAAGACGGCGCCGGCAGGCGCCATTCTTGTTCACGGAGTCCCCGCCCTTGCGTCCGTCCCCGGTACGGTCCTTCCTTGTCGCCGCGCTGATGCTGTGCGCGCCGCTCGTGCCGGTCTCGGCCGCGCCGCGGGTCGATGCGCGGGCGAAGGCCTGGGTGGCCGGAATCGTCAATCGAATCGGGAT
>JAGTAM010000373.1 GCA_023422485.1 Pseudomonadota bacterium
CGCGCCGAGAACGGCGACTTGGTCTTGGCGTCGGCCAGGAATTCGGGCTTGTTCATCGCGTTTCCTCCATTGCGCTCGTTCGTCGACCGCACTGCCGCGCTATCGCGGGAGACAAGAGCAGCCGCTCCGTCTGATCAAGCTGGACTTTGGGCCAACGCGGCTTCTGGCGGCCGCCGACTTGATCGCTTTCGCAACACTTTTCGCAATTGTTGTCTCTTGCCGCCGGGGAGCGGGAAGATGGCCGGTGCGAGCGGCGGCATGTCCTTCAGTTAGACCCTTTCGGGGTTGGTGGCGACCCCGCCCTTGGTCCAACGCGTGAGGCCGAATCGCCCTCGTCGGGCAGACGAACCGCCTCGGTCTCGAGGCCGTTCTGGTGCAGGGTCAGGCCGGTGATGCGGCCCGCCTCGTCAGCGGCGAAGGTGATCTGCGCGTCGACGGCGCGCAGGAAGAAGGCGCGCTCGCCCTCGGGGAACAACTCGTTGCGCGGTTGCCGCGTGCCTTGCGCGAAGATCCGCCCGTCCTCGATGCTCACCGCGATCTCGAAGCCCGGCGCCAGGGCGTAGCGGCCGGCGAGCGCCGGCAGGCTTGAGCGATCGATGGCGACCTCCCTGTGCTCCCGCGGCGGCTCCGCGAGCGCGGCGATCGCCTCCGCTTCCGGCACCCGCGGCCCGGTCCGGTCGCGGTGGTCGCGGTGCAGGATCACCCCGGTGGGTGTGCCGTCGGGCTCGGTCTCGAAGGTGAGGCGCATGTCGGCGACCGGCGAGACGAAGGTGCGGTCGCTCTCGGGCACGAAGGGAAAGGCGGGTTCGCGCAGGCCGGGCCCGTCGAGCCGCGCGCTCAGGCCCTTGCTCTTGTCCTTGCCTTCTCGGGCGACGGTGAGGACGGCGCGCGGACCGAGGCGGTAGGTGCCGGGATAGCGGTCGAGGATCACGTCCTCCAGCACGATGGCTTCGGGCGCCTCGTAATGGCCGAGATGGAGCGCGGCGAGGTCGCGGGCGATCTTCTGGGCCGGGGCGGTCTCGGTGTTCGACAGCACGATCACGGTGAGCCGGTCGTCGGGATAGACGTCGTTGATCGAGAGGAAGCCGGGGATCGAGCCGGCATGGCCAACGAGGCGATGGCCGCTCGCGGGGTCGCCGGGCTTGCCGAAGACGCGGGAGACGAACCAGCCGAGGGCGTAGCCGGTGCCGTTGTCGGAAAACATCGCCGTGCGCGAGGCCTCCGAGAGCAGGCGCGGGCCGGCGAGCGCCTCGTCCCAGGCGAGCAGGTCGTCGACGGTGGAGTAGAGCGCGCCCGCGGCGTAGGCGGAACTCGCCGCCATCGGCACGGCGTTGCGCCACTGCGCCCGCCCCCGCCGGTAGCCCGCCGCCCGCCGCGGCAGGATCACGGTCAGGTCGTCGTAGCCGGTCTGCTTCAGCCCCAGCGGCGCCAGGATCTTTTCGCGCAGATAGACTTCGTAGGATTGGCCCGAGGCCGCCTCGATCACCATCCCGAGCAGAACGTAGTTGGTGTTGCTGTACTCGAAGCGCTCGCCCGGCGGGAACAGCAGCCGGTCGCCCGCCGCCAGCGCCACGATCTGCGCCGGCGTGTGATCGACCCGCGCGATCTGGTCGTAATAGTTCGGCAGCGCCGTGAAGTTGATGATGCCGGAACGGTGCTGGAGCAGATGGCGCAGGTTCACCCCCGCCCAGGCCTCCGGCACGGCGGGGACCCAGCGTCGGACGGAATCGTCGAGTCCGAGCCGGCCGGCCTCGGCGAGCTTCAGCACGGCGGCCGCGGTGAAGGCCTTGGTCAGCGAGCCGATCCGGAAATGGGTCTGCGGCGTGTTGGGGATCTCCCATTCGCGGTCGGCCAGGCCGTAGGCGCGGCGGAAGACCGGTTGCCCATCCTTCGCCACGAGGATGACGCCCGAGAAAAGCCCGGCCTCGATATAGGGGGCGACGAGGGCATCGGCCCGCTCGGCGAAGTCTTCGGCGCGCGCCGGAGCCGGCAAACCGTTCGCGAGGGCGGCGAGCAGGGCGGCGAGCCAAACGGCGAGGCGGGACAGCGCGCAGGGCGGGCGTGCGCCGGCCCATCGGCATTCCGGTCTCACGGCGGTCTGTCTCACGGGGCTCCTGTCTCCTCACGGCGGACGCAACGAGCAGAGGCGGCCTTTGCGGCCGGGGCGTGGCGCGGTTCGTCCCTGCGGCGCCGGTTGGGGCCGGGCCTGCGATCACGGTTTCGCCGCGACCCGTTGCGAGAAGCGCGGGGCCTCGGGCCGGCGCCGCGTCACGCGCGGAACAAGACCCGGTGCAGCCGACGAGACATCAGAGGCCGACGATCATGACGATCCTTTCGCGCGCCGTTCGCGCCGCTTCCCTCTCCGCCCTCCTCGCCGGGGCCGCGCTCGTTCCCGGCGCCGCGCTCGCCCAGGCCAAGCCGCCCGCCGCGGCACCGGATCGCGTGCCCGCCGGGGCGCCGGAGCCGGGCAAGGAGATCGCGCTGACGCAAGCGCAGATCGACGGCCTCCTCGCCGCGCAGCCCGAACTTGCCAAACTGTCCGGCGGCGCGCCCGACAAGCCCGATCCGAAGGCGGAGGAGCAAGCCCAGGGCCAGGCCGAGGCGATCGTGAAGCACAACGGCTTCGCGAGCCTCGAGGAGTTTCAGGACGCCAGCGATACCATCGACGCGGTGCTGGGCGGGATCGATCCCGAGACGAAGAGCTATGTCGGCCCCACGCCGCTCCTGAAGAAGCAGCTCGCGGCGGTCCAGGCCGACAAGGCGATGCCCGCCAAGGAGAAGGCCGAGGCGGTCAAGGAGATCAAGCAGGCGCTCGCCGCGGGCGAACCGGCCAAGCCGTCGCAGTCCAATATCGCCCTGGTGACGAAGAACTACGCGCGGCTCAGCGCGGCGATGGGCGACGGCGAGGGCAAGAACTGAAGGTTGCCTTCATGATCCCTCCCCCTCTGCGGGGGAGGGAAAGCGCCCTGTTCTCTGAACGTTGAAGACACCGAACGGCCGCGCCCGATTCCAGCGGCATCACCTCTCGGAAGCACCCCGACCGTGACATCCTCCCCTCGGCCCACCCCCGGCAGCCCGGCCTCCGAGGCCGCGCCGGGCGCACCGCCGATTGCGCCCAGCTGGGTCGGGCCGGGATTTGCCGAGTTCGTCGGCATCGTCGCCCTGATGATGGCGGTCACCGCCATGTCGATCGACAACCTGCTGCCGGCCTTCCCGCTGATCCAGGAGCGGTTTTCGGTCGCCGACCCCAACAGCCTGCAGCTCCTCGTCTACGTCTACATGATCGGCTTCGGCGTGGCGCAAATCGTCTACGGACCGGTCTCGGACGCGCTCGGGCGGCGCCCGACCCTGCTGATCAGCCTCGGCATCTACACCGCGGGATGCATCCTCTCGATGCTGGCGCCGAGCTACGAGTGGCTGCTCGCCTCCCGGGTCATCCAGGGCATGGGCGCGGCCGGCGGGCGAGTGCTCTCGACGGCGATCGTGCGCGACCGCTTCTCGGGCCGCGAGATGGCGAGCGTGATGTCTCTGATCATGATGGTGTTCCTGATCGTGCCGATGCTCGGGCCGGCAATCGGCGCGACCATGCTGCTGCTCGGCTCCTGGATCTGGGTGTTCGTATCGATGCTGGCGCTTGGCGGCGTGCTGACCCTCTGGTTCGCCCTGCGCATGCCCGAGACGCTGCACCCCGAATACCGCCGTCCGCTCTCGCTGCGCGCCACGGGGCAGGCGCTGCTGACGGTGCTGCGCACCCGCGCGGCGATCGGCTACGCCACGGCGCTCGGCCTGCTGACGGGCTGCATCATGGGCTATGTCGGCTCGGCCCAGCAGGTGTTCGACACCGGGCTCTACCATCTCGGCGGGCTGTTTCCGGTCGCCTTCGGCGTGGTGGCCGGCGCCATGGGCGCGGCGACGCTGATCAATTCCCGCGTCGTGCGCTGGCTCGGCATGCGCACGCTCTCGCATGCCGGCGTCACCGCCTTCACCGCGGTCGGCCTTCTGCAGGTCGTCATCGGCCTGCACTATCAGGGGCATCCGCCGCTGGTGCTGTTCCTCTCGGTGCTGGCGCTCAACCAGTTCCTGATCAGCTTCGCCCTGCCGAACTTCAACGCGCTGGCGCTGCAGCCGCTCGGCGCCATCGCCGGCACGGCCTCGTCCTTCCTCGGCTTCTACACCACGATCCTGGGCGCCTTCTGCGGCTTCCTCATCGGGCACGCCTTCGACGGCACGGTGATGCCGGTGGCCTACGGCTACGCTCTGCTCGGCGGGCTCGCCCTGCTCACCGTCGCCTGGACCGAGCACGGGCGGCTCTACCGGGCTGGCGTCTCCGGCTGAGATCGGCGGCCCGGCGCGTCGCCGGGCCGCGGCCGGTCAGGCGTTCGCGCCGCCATCGACCGTGAGGGTGGTGCCGGTGATCTGCCGCGCGTCGGGACTCGCCAGGAAGGCGACCGCGGCGGCGATGTCCTCCGGTTTGCCGTAATGGCCGAGCGCGGTCATGGCGCGCTGGAGGTCCGACTGCGCCCCATCGGACGGATTCATGTCGGTGTCGGTCGAACCCGGCTGCACGAGGTTCACGGTGATGCCCTGGGGCCCGAGTTCGCGGGCCAGCCCGCGGGTGAACGAGAGCAGGGCGGACTTCGTCATCGAGTAGACCGTCACGCCGGGAAACGGCACCCGTTCGGCCAGGCACGAGCCGATCGAGATGATCCGTCCACCCTGCCCGAGATGCGGGATCGCCGCCTGCGAGGCGAGCACCACGGAGCGGACGTTCACGGCCAGAAGCGCGTCGATGTCGGCGAGCGCCATCTCCGTCACCGGGCCGCCGCGGGCGATGCCGGCATTGTTCACGAGGATGTCGAGACCGCCGAGTTCCGCGGCCGCCGTCTCGACCGAGTGCTTCACCGCCGCGGCGTCGGCGCTGTCGGCCTGAAGCGCGAGGCCGCGCCGGCCCTGTCCCTCGATGGCGCGCACGACCTCGGCCGCCCGCTCCGCCGAGCGCTCGTAGGTGATCGCCACATCCGCGCCCCGCTCCGCCAGCGCCAGGGCGATGGCGGCGCCGATCCCGCGAGAGGCGCCGGTGACGAGGGCGCGCTTGCCTGCCAGTTCACTCATCGGTTGATCTTTCTGTATCGGGCGACACAGAAATGGCTACGAGCGTTGCGAGCGGGCGTCAATCGAATTATAGAATGATCGATGCAAAATTCAGGATCAGCCCCCTCCCCCGGTGACGCGACGGCCCGCGGCCGTGGCCGCCCGCGGGCCTTCGATCGGGACGCGGCCCTGACCCAGGCCATGCACCTGTTCTGGCGCAAGGGGTTTGCGGCGACCTCCATCTCGGAGCTGACCGCGGCGATGGGGATTGGCTCGCCGAGCCTCTACGCGGCTTTCGGTTCAAAGGAGGAACTCTACGCCGAGACGCTGCGCTACTATCGCGCGCAGCACGAGGCTCTTGTCTGGGGGAGCTTCGCCGCGGCGCCGACCGCCCGCGCCGCCGTCGAGGCGCTCCTGATGGACACGGCCGCCGCGCTGACGGAGGTCTGCGCACCCGACGCGCCCCGCGGCTGCATGGTGACGCTTTCGGCCGTCGGCGGCGAGGGCCAGGCGGAACTCGGCGAATCCGTGCGGGCGGCGCGCGCCCGCGGCTTCGAGGCGGTCGCGGAGCGGCTGAGCCGCGCGGCGGCGGAGGGCGAGATCGGCGCCTCGGCCGATATCCGAGCGCTCGCCCGCTACGTCATGACGGTGCAGGGCGGCCTGTCGCTCCAGGCCCGCGACGGCGCGAGCCGGGGCGAGCTGGAGGCCGTCGCGCGCCTCGCAATGGCGGGATGGGACGCGCGGGTCGGCGGCTGACCGCGTCGGCCGTCAGGTCGCCTCGTCCTCGGGGATGACGTCGACCTCGACGGTGAGCTTTTGGGCCCCGGCCGAGGCGACGATCCCGTCGATGGGGGCGACGTCGGCGTAGTCGCGGGCGCGGGCCACGACGATGTGGTCGTCCTGCACCACGCAGGCATTGGTCGGGTCGAGGCCGATCCAGCCGCCCTCCCCGAATCCCGCCCCCAGGGCCTGATCCGCGCCGCACCACAGTCCGACCCAGGCGTGGCTGGCATCGGCCCCGCGCAGGCGCGGGCGGCCGGGCGGCGGCCGGGTGCGCAGGTAGCCGCTGACATAGGCCGCCGGCAGGCCGAGGCCGCGAAGGCCTGCGATCATCACGTGGGCGAAGTCCTGGCAGACGCCCGCCCGCAGGGTGAAGGCCTCCGCCAGCGGCGTCGAGACGGTGGTGGCCTTGGCGTCGAAGCGGAAATCGTCGCGGATGCGGTGCATCAGTTCGACCGCCGCCCCGTAGGCACTGCGCCCGGGCGAAAAGCTCTTGCGGGCGTAATCCGTGACCTCGTCCACGAGCGGCACCCGCTGGCTCGGGAACTGGAAATGCGCCGGCCCGTCCGGACCGAGCGAGGGCAGGGCCAGGGCGGCCTCCCGCAGTTGCTCCCAGGCAAGGCCGGTCTCGGGCGGCGGCGGAGCCGGACGCTCCACCACGACGCGGGAGACGGCCTCGACCGAGAACTCCCGGTGGGGCTGGTCCAGCGTCAGGGTCAGGGTGTCGAGGCCGAAGAAGTCGCGCCGCTCCAGCCGGCGGGTCGGCTCGGGGGCGATATGGAGCGCGCTTTCCAGCACCCGCTGCCCCTCGCCGTCGCGGGGGCGAAGGCGCAGGTTGCAGCGCGCGAAGCGGACGCTCCGCGCGTAGCGGTAGGTCGTCAGGTGACGCAGGGTGTAGATCACGCGAGACCCGTGAGCTTCTCGGGCCTGAGTGCATCGGGGCCGTTGGGAAAGTAGCGGCCCGCGATCCGGTCGGCGAGGCCCTCAAGATCGGACTCGAACCGCTCCAGGGCTTCGGAGTCGAAATCGGCGGCCTCCGCCGTCTGGAGCGTGGCCGCGAGTGCCAGAGCCCGGCGGCGGTGCGGCTCGGGCAGCCCGTCGGCGGCCAGCGCCGGCAGGGCGTCGAGATGCGCGGTGATGGCCTGGAGCTGGTAGGCGACCGAGCGCGGATTGTTGGGGTCGAGCACCGCCATGTCGCAGACGGCGTCGCGGCTGACGCCGACGAGGTAGCGCGCCCCGTAGGCGATCTGCGAATCGGCCAGGGAGAGCATGACGCCGAGATCCTCGGCCCCGGCGTCGGTTGCGCAGAAGCGCAGGGCGAAGCCGCAGGTGTTGATCGCCCGCTCGATGCGCCGGCCCATATCGGCGAAGCGCCAGCCGGCGGCGTGCCCCATATTCTCGTGGATCAGGCCGGTCAGCGCGGCGAGATGGCCGAGCGCCCGCTCGGCCTTGCCGAAGAGCTGCGCCTCGGTCGGCGCCCAGGCCTCCGTGTAGACCAGGGTGTCGCGCAGGTCGGCCAGCGCCCGCCAGGATTCCGTCGGCAGCCGTTCGCGCAGGGAGGCGGCGATGCGGCGCGCCTCCATCACGTGGGACAGGGCCGAGCCGTAGACGACCTTGCCCGACAGAGCCTCCCCGGCAAGCGCCGCGGGACTGAGATCGGCGGCGCTCACCGATCCCCAATCCTTGAGGAGCGTGCGGATCGCGAGCGCGGTCGGCGCGCCTTCCTCGCCGGAGGCATCGGCGGCGACGGCCTCGCTGAACACGCCGAGATGGGCCTGGACGAGGCGGATCACCGCCTCCGCCCGCTCCAGGTAGCGCCCGAACCAGAACAGGTTGTCGGCCGCCCGTGACGGCAGGTGGCCGGCGATGCGGCGGATGCGGGGCGTGCTCGCATGCACCAGGGTCGGCGTGTCGACGGGGGTGTCGGACAGGATCCAGACGTCGGCCGAGCGGATGCCGGCGCGCATCTCGCTCGGGTCGGCGCCCTCGCGCTCGGCGACGCGGCAGAAGGCGCTCGGCAGCACGCGCCAGCCCTCCGGCGTGGCGGCGGCGAAGACGCGCATCACGAAGGGCCGCGCCACCAGCCGCCCGTCCTGCCACGCCGGCATGGTCGAGAGGGGGGCCGCCTCCTGCGCCACCCAGTCGAACGGGCGCTCGCGCAAGGACGCCACGGCGCGGGCACGGGCGGCGTCGAGGGCGGGGCCGGCGAGCATCGCGTCGCGTTCGGGGCCGCGTATCGGCGTTGCCGCGGGGCGCAGCGTCAGGCTGTCAAGGTTGGCGAGCGCATGATTGAGCCCGTCGGGATCGCCACACCACCATGTGCGCGGGCCGGTGAGCCGCAGCTCCTCGCCGGTGAGCCGTCGGGCGATGGCCGGCAGGTAGGGGCTGAGCGCGGCCGATTCGAGCACGCCGGAGCCCGGCATGTTGCCGACGACCGTACCGCCCCGGCGCAGTACCTGGAGGATGCCGGGCACGCCGAGGCGCGAATCCGAGCGCAGCTCCATCGGGTCGAGATAGTCCGCGTCGATCCTCCGCCAGACCGCGTCGGTGCGCTTCAAGCCGGCGATGGTGCGCACGTGCAGGAGCCCGTCGTGCACCACGAGGTCGTCGCCCTCGACCAGCAGGAAACCGAGATAGCGCGCGAGCGCGGCCTGCTCGACATAGGTGCTGCTGTAGGGGCCGGAGGTGAGCAGGCAGATGCGCGGGTCGCTGCGCTCGCACGCCGCGGCCACACCGGCGCGGAACGCCTGGAAGAAGCCGGGCAGGCGCTCGACGTGGAGGTCGGCGAACAGGTCCGGGAAGGCGCGGGCGAGCACCATCCGGTTCTCCAGCGCGTAGCCGAGTCCGGAGGGCGCCTGGGTTCGGTCGGCCAGCACCTGCCAGCGCCCGTCGGGGCCGCGTCCGACATCCGCCGCGTAGATCGGCAGCCAGCGCCCGCCAGGCG
>JAGTAM010000404.1 GCA_023422485.1 Pseudomonadota bacterium
CTCCAGCTCTGGCGCTTCGCCGACGGGGCTTTCAGCCTCGCGGGCGAGGGACTCGGCTATGCCGGCCCGGCCGCGGGCGAGGGAGCGGATCTCGCCGCCGCCGTTCCCCGCGCCGGCACGCCGCCCGATCTCGCCCTGCCGGTGGCGGGCCGAGGGGCGCTGGCGGTGGTCTCGCTCAAGAGCGGCACGCCGGAGGATCGGGCGCGCATCCCCCTGCCCGCCCCGGCCGCCCACGGCATCGCCGTGCTCGAGGCCGGCGGAGCCGCCCGAACCATTCTCGTCGGACTTGCCGATGGCCGTCTCGTCGCGGTGCCGGCTCCGTGAGCGGCGCCGGGCCGGAGGATGACGGGCGGCTGTTTCCGACCCGCCCGCTGATCGGCGTGTCGATCGCGGTGATCCGCGACGGCCGCGTGCTGCTCGCCGCGCGTGCCAACGAACCGATGCGCGGCGTCTGGACTCTGCCCGGCGGCCTGCTGGAGGCCGGTGAGTCCCTTGCCGAAGGGGCGCTTCGCGAATTGCAGGAGGAGGTCGGCGCGCTCGCCGAGGTGGTCGGCCCCAGCCTGACGCCGACCGAGATCATCCTGCGGGACGAGGCCGGCCGCATCCGCCACCACTACGTGATCCACCCCCATGCCGCGCTCTGGCGCGCGGTCGAGCCGGTTCCGGGGCCGGAGGCGCTCGCCGTGCGCTGGGCCCATCTCGACGAAATCGCTGGGTTGGCCACTACGCCGGGACTGATCGACACCCTGCGCGAGGCGTTTTCCCGCGTGGGTCTAGTGGCTGAAGGTTCCAAATGAGGAGTTCGATCGGTCCCTGGCAACGCTTGGTGCATTCCCTCTCCCCGCCTGCGGGGAGAGGGGAAACCTGCGGCCCATCCGGCAAGGGCGCCAAGTCCGATGAGGCGGCGCGGCCGGCCCGTTTCCACCTCGTCGCCCGCCTGATCCTCGCCGCCCTGCTCGCCCTCACCCCAGCGGCGGAGGCGTTCGCCCAACAGCGCTCGAGCCCGGCCCGAGCCGCTCCGAAGCCGGCCGAGAAGGACAAGGAGCCGCCGCCCCCCGCCGAGCCGCCGCCAGCGCCCTACGACCGCGACCTGATGCGGCTGTCCGAGATCGTCGGGGCGCTCGCCTTCCTGCGCAGCCTCTGCGCCGAGCCGGACGCCGCCGAGTGGCCGGCGCGGATGAAGGCGATCCTCGACAGCGAGGGCGTCACCCCGAACCGCCGCGACCGGCTGGCCGGTGCCTATAACCGGGGCTTCCGCGGCTACAGCCTGACCTACCGGATCTGCACCCCCGCCGCGGGCGAGGCCGCCCGCCGCTACCTCGCCGAAGGTGAGCGGCTCTCGCACGCCATCGCCGGGCGGTTCGGAGGCTAGAGACGACGTTTGTTGCGAGAGCGCCACACCCCGGAGCCGTTGCAAAAATCCTTCGCAATTGGCCCTTCGCATTAACCTCTTCGCAATTCCCTGCTTCCCGGCTCGTGAAGGCTGCCGTATCGTGGCGATGTCTTGCCGGCACTGTTCCGGCCGAGAAGCGAAGCCGTCCGCCATGATCCACGATACCGACACCGCTGCCTTCGACGTCGATGCGGAGAGCAAGCGCCTCGCGCTCGGACTCGTGACGGAGGCCTTCGCGGAAGGCTGCCTCGACGGGATCGACGGCGACTGCATGGCCCAGGCCGCCCTGTTCGCGGCCTTCCAGGAGCTGGTCGCCACCTACGGCGAGGATGCGACCGCCCGCTACGCCGAGACCCTGCCCGAGCGCATCCGCGGCGGCGGCTTCACCACGACGCTGCAGCACTGAGGAAAGCGACGTCGGTCCTCCCGGCATCGACCGCGAGAATCCCATCCCCGTCCTCACCCTGCGAGGCCGCTTCGCTGCATCTCAGGGTGAGGTGGCGGGTGAGAGGACGAGTCGTCCGTTAACCCGCTACCGGCAGCGCTTCCTCGAACACCACCGCCTCGCCCCGCGACGGGTGGGTCAATTCGCCCTGCCACATCACCGGCGTGCCGCGCACCACGGTGCCCACCGGCCAGCCGGTGACGGTGAGCCCGTCATAGGGCGTCCAGCCGCATTTCGAGGCGATCCATTCGTTGCGGATGGTCTCGCGGCGCTTGAGATCGACAACGGTCACGTCGGCGTCGTAGCCCACGGCCAGCCGCCCCTTGCGGGCGATGCCGAACAGGCGCTTGGGTCCCGCACTGGTCAGGTCGACGAGACGGGCGAGCGAGAGCCGGCCGGCATTCACGTGGTCGAGCATGATCGGCACCAGCGTCTGCACGCCGGTCATCCCCGAGGGGGAATCCGGGTAGGGCTTGGCCTTCTCCTCGAGCGTGTGCGGCGCATGGTCGGAGCCGAGCACGTCGACGATCCCCTGCGACAGCCCGTGCCAGATCCCGTCGCGATGCCCGGCGTCGCGCACCGGCGGGTTCATCTGCACCAGCGTCCCGAGTCGGGCATAGGCCTCCCCACCGTCGAGGGTCAGGTGGTGCGGCGTCACCTCGACGCTCGCCACGTCCTTGGCCCCCGCCAGGATCGGCATCTCGTCGGCGGTCGAGATGTGCAGGATGTGGATGCGGGCGCCCGTCTCCCGCGCGATCGCGATCAGCCGCTCGGTGGCCTTCACCGCGACCTCCGGCGAGCGCCAGACCGGGTGCGAGGCGGGATCGCCGGATACGCGCAGGTCTTTCCGCTCGCGCAGCATCGGCTCGTCCTCGGAATGGAAGGCGGCGCGGCGGCGGATGCGACTCAGGATCGCCCGCACGCCCGCATCGTCCTCGACCAGGAGCGAGCCGGTGGAGGAGCCGATGAACACCTTGATCCCGGCCGCCCCCGGCAGCCGCTCCAGCTCGGCCACCTCGCCCGCGTTCTCGTGGGTGCCGCCGACCCAGAAGGCGAAGTCGCAATGCATCCGGTGGTGCGCGCGGGCGACCTTGTCGGCCAGCGCCGCGGCGCTCGTGGTCTGCGGGCTGGTGTTGGGCATCTCGAACACCGCCGTGACGCCGCCCATCACCGCCGCGCGCGAGCCCGTCTCCAGATCCTCCTTGTGGGCGAGGCCGGGCTCGCGGAAATGCACTTGGCTGTCGATCACGCCGGGCAGGAGGTGCAGGCCGCGGCAATCGCGCCGCTCGGCCGCCGCGGCGCCCGAGAGGTCGCCGATCGCCGCCACCCGTCCGCCGCGGATGCCGAGATCGGCCCTGTGCTCGCCGTCGTGGTTCACCAGCGTGCCGCCGGACAGGACGAGGTCGAAAGGCGCTTCCATCGGGCTCTCCCGGTTCGCAGGGTGCGATTGAGACGAGGATCAGCGCGGCTTATGTCAGGCGTCCCATGCGCGCAACGCCGTCGCGCCCGAAGGAGATGCCATGCCGATCGCCCTGCTGCCGGACCGTGCCGTCGTCGCCGTGTCGGGGCCGGACGCGCTCCCCTTCCTGCAAGGCATCCTCACCTGCAACGTCGAGACCCTGCCCGAGGGCGAGGCGCGGCTCGGCGCGCTGCTGACGCCCCAGGGCAAGATCCAGTTCGATTTCCTGGTGTCCCGTTCGGACGACGGCTTCCGCCTCGATGTCGCGGCCGAGCGCGTGCCCGACCTCGTCAAGCAGCTCGGGCTCTACCGCCTGCGGGCCAAGGTGACGATGGCCGCCGACCCGACGCTCGGTGTCGCCGCAGCCTGGGATGGCGCCGAGACCGCGGCGGAAACCGTGCGCGTGCGTGACGGGCGTCTGCCCGCCCTCGGCGAGCGGCTCTACTTTGCCGCGGGCGCCTTCTCGGCGGATGCGACGGAGGCCGATTACCACGCCCATCGCATCGGCCTCGGCGTGCCGGAGGGGGGACGCGACTTCGCGCTCAGCGAGGCCTTCCCGCACGAGGCGCTGATGGACCAACTCGGCGGCGTCGACTTCAAGAAGGGCTGCTATGTCGGCCAGGAGGTGGTCTCGCGGATGCAGCATCGCGGCACCGCCCGCACCCGCATCCTGCCGATCGTCTACCGCCACGGCCCGGCCCCTGAGCCCGGCACCGAGGTGACGGCCGGCGCGCGCAGCCTCGGCGTCACGGGAAGCCGCGCGGGCGAGCGGGGGCTTGCCACGATCCGCCTCGACCGCCTCGGCGACGCGCTCGCCGCCGGCGAGCCGGTGCGGGCGGGCGGCACGGTTGCGGGCGTGATGAAGCCCGACTTCGCCACCTTCGCCTTCCCGGCCGACACGGCCGCCGCCGGATGAGCGACGACGCTTCCGGTCTCATCGTTCATCCCGATGGCTGCCCTCGCTGCTGGTGGCCGGGGCTCGATCCGACTTACGTCGCCTATCACGACACCGAGTGGGGCGTGCCCGAGTACGATTCCCGCGCGCTCTACGAAAAGCTGATCCTCGACGGGTTCCAGGCGGGCCTGTCGTGGATCACCATCCTGCGCCGCCGCGAGGGCTTCCGCCGCGCTTTCGAGGGCTTCGAGCCGGAGCGCGTCGCCCGGTTCACCGAGGCCGATGTCGAGCGGCTGATGGGCGACGCCGGCATCATCCGTAATCGCGCCAAGATCCGCGGCGCGATCAACGGCGCGCGAGCCTGGCTCGCCATCGAAGAGGCGGGGCCGGGCTTCTCGCCTTTCCTCTGGGACTTTTGCGACGGCCGGCCGATCCAGACGAAGGCGGCCAGCCGGGCCGAGATCGCGACCGAAACCGAAATCTCAAGAAGGATGGGCAAGGCGCTGAAGGCGAAGGGTTTCACCTTCTGCGGGCCCACCATCGTCCATGCCTTTATGCAGGCGGTCGGCATGGTCAACGACCATCTCACCGGCTGCCACCGCCACGCCGTCTGCGCGGCCCTCGGCGAGGGGCGCCATCCGTGACAGCCACCGTCAAGCAGCCGCCGCGAGCCTGGCAGCGGATGCTGTCGGGCCGGCGGCTCGACCTGCTCGACCCCTCGCCGCTTGATGTCGAGATCACCGACATCGCCCACGGGCTCGCCCGCGTCGCCCGCTGGAACGGGCAGACGGCGGGGCCGCACGTCTTCTCCGTGGCGCAGCACTCCCTGCTGGTCGAGGCGATCGGCGGCGCCCTCGATCCGCGGCTTGAGGCGCCCGAGCGGCTGGAATTGCTGCTGCACGACGCGCCCGAATACGTGATCGGCGACATCATCTCGCCGCTGAAGAATGCGATCGGCGACGCCTATCGCAGCGTCGAGCGGCGCCTGCTCGCGGCGATCCGCCAGCGCTTCGGTCTCTGCGCACCCTCCCCGGCCCTGTCGCGCCTGGTCAAGCGCGCCGACCGGATCGCCGCGGCGATCGAGGCGACCCGGCTCGCCGGCTTCTCGCAAAGCGAGGCCGACGGGATCTTCGGGCGCCTGCCGGTCCTGCCGGAATCTCTGCGCGCCGATATCGAGCGGCTGCTCGCCGGATGGCCGACGGCGGAAGCGGAGGCGTGCTATCGCGCCCGCTTCGAGGCGCTCCAGAGCGGGGCGTGAGACCGAAGAAGACGATGCCCACTCTCCACATCTGCCCCCTTTCGCGCCTGCCCGAGACCGTCGCGGCCTCTGGCGCGAGCCATCTCATCACGCTGGCGACGCTGGGCAGCACGGTGGAGCGCCCCGCCGCGATCCGCCCGGAACACCATCTCCGGGTCGGCTTCAGCGACATCGCCGCGCCGCTGGAAGGCCACCTGCCGCCGGGCGAGGCGCATGTGCGGGCCGTTCTCGACTTCGTGTCGGCGTGGCCGCGCGAGCGGCCGCTGGTGATCCATTGCTACGCCGGCATCAGCCGTTCCACGGCCGCGGCCTACGCCGTCGCCTGCGCCCTGCGGTCATCCGAGGACGAGGCGGACCTCGCGCGGGAGTTGCGGCACCTCGCGCCGAGCGCCACGCCGAATCGGCTGTTCGTGGAGATCGCCGACCGCCTGCTCGGGCGCGAGGGGCGGATGAGTGCGGCGATCGCCGGGATCGGGCGCGGCGCGGAGGCTTTCGAGGGCACGCCGTTCCGGATTGCCCTGGCGTGATCGGCCGGGTGCGGAGAGCGGAGATCGGTCGCACGCAATTGACCCGGGCTTGTGCGACCGCACGTCGCCCGTCATAACGCGCGCCAAAAGGAATCCGGATGAACGATCATACACCCGACGCGTCGGCGGCGGCGCTGGACGATCTGCCCTTCGAGCGGGCGATGGAGCAGCTCGAGGAGATCGTGCGGCGGCTGGAGCGCGGCGACGTGCCCCTCGACGAGTCGGTGGCGATCTACGAGCGCGGCGAGGCGCTGAAGCGCCACTGCGAGACGCTGCTGAAGCGGGCCGAGGCACGCATCCAGAAGATCGCGATCGGGCCGGACGGCCGGGCCGCGGGCACCGCGCCGCTCGATATCGAGTAGGCGGCCGGGTGCAGTTTAATTCCATACAAAACTCATCGCGCGCAAGGGTTTGCGCGCTGTTCCTCACTTCGGGCATGAGGCTGGTCCGGTGGCACTAGCGGACACGACGATCCTAGAGGGTCTTGAGACGCCGGATCGTCTCCGGCTTCTGCCGGAGAGCGAGCT
>JAGTAM010000448.1 GCA_023422485.1 Pseudomonadota bacterium
CCTCGACAGCCTTGCGCGCCCGCCACCAAGTGTCGGCGGCGACCGCGACAGCGCCGGGCAGGCGGTGCACCGAGTGCACGCCCGGCATGGCCTTCACCTCGTCCTCGTTGGCGAGAGCTTTCGGCTCCGTGCCGAGGCGCGGGGCGTGCTGCACGGCGGCGTGGAGCATGCCCTCGACCTTCTGGTCGATGGCGTAGACCGCCCGACCGGTGGACTTGTCCCGCACGTCGAGGCGCGGGATCGGCTGCCGGATGTAGCGGAAGTTCGCCGGATCGCGCAGCGGGACGGCTTCGTTCGGCCTCAGCTTCAGTGCGTCAGCCGCGAGGTCACCGTAGGCCAACGCGCGGTTCGTGGCCGCGTGCAGCACGATCCCGTCGCGGGTGGTGAGTTCGCCATCCTGCACCCTGAGCCGGGCGGCGGCGGCGCGGATCATCAGGTCGCGGGCGGTCGCGCCGAGGCGGCGCATGGTCTCGTAGCTCGACCGGGTTGAGAAGCTGCCGCCGGTCATGCGGATGCCGTTGACCACGGCGTAGTCCGGGCCGGGCGGGGCGCATTCCACGACGAAGCGGGAGGGCGGCACGTCGAGTTCCTCGCCGACGATCTGCGCCATGCCGGTGGCGATGCCCTGGCCGCCCTCCACGAAAGGGCTGAGCAGCTTGATCGTGCCGTCCGGGTGGATCTCCAGGAAGGCGGCCACCCGCGTCCCCGGCTTCGGCGCGAGCGCACCCGCGCCCTCTGCAGGGCCCTGCGCCTCGGCACGGGCCAAGCGCGACGGCAGGAGGGCGCCGAGGACGAGGGTGCTGCCGACTGCCGTCAGGAAGGTGCGGCGCGACGGCGCCGTGCCGGGGAGGAGCGGGTGCATGGCGGGCTCCTCAGACAGCGGCCTGCCGCACAGCGGCGGCGATGGCGTTGTAGGTTCCGCAACGGCAAAGGTTCGTCATCGCTTCGGCAATGTCGCCGTCGCTCGGGTTCGGCATCTGCTTCAGCAGGGCGGTGGCGGCCATGACCTGGCCTGACTGGCAGTAGCCGCATTGCGGCACCTGCAGGGCGACCCAGGCCTCCACGACCTTCCGGCCGGTGGCGTCCTGCTCGATCGCCTCGATGGTGGTGACGGCTTGGCTGCCGACACTCTCCAGCGGCACTTGGCAGGAGCGTGTAGCTTGCCCGTCGAGATGGACGGTGCAGGCCCCGCACTGCGCGATCCCACAGCCGTATTTCGTACCGGTCAGGCCGAGTGTGTCGCGCAGGACGAAGAGCAGCGGGGTATCCGGCTCGGCGTCGACTGCATATTGGCGACCGTTGATCGTCAGACTCACCATGGCCACGGCTCTCCGACAGTAAGCAGCTCTACAAGGCCATGCTTACGCAGAGGTGTCGGAACGACCTACGTCATAATTGCCACGTTTTCGGACATGCCGGCGGGTCACACGACGGCGAGTGGTCCAGCCGCCCGTCGAATCGCTCGCGGAACGTCTCCTTGGACGCGAAGGAATGCTCGGCGCATCCGCTCGCGATTGGCGAAGCCGGCCGCATCGGCGATCTCCTCGATCGGCAGACGGCTCTGATCCAGCATGTGCTTGGCGGCCTCGACGCGCATCGCCTCGACCGCCTTGGCCGGTGAGACCCCCGTCTCGGCCCGGAAGGCACGCGTGAACTGGCGGGGGCTGAGGCAGGCGACCGCTGCGAGATCCTCGGTTGTCAGCGGGAGCCGCAGGTTCTGGCGCGCATAGGCGAGGACGCTCTGGATACGATCCGTCGGCGCGTCAAAGTCGAGCATGGCCGAGTGCTGGGCTTGTCCCCCGGCACGCCGGCGCTCCATGACGAGCCCCCGCGCCACGGTATGGGCCAACTCGCGTCCATAGTCGCGCTCGACCATGCCGAGGGCGAGATCGATGCCGGCCGACATGCCGGCGGAGGTCCAGATGTTGCCGTCGGCGACGTAGATCTTGTCGATATCGAGGTTGCAGTCGGGATAGCGGGCGCGGAACTGTGGCGCGTAGTTCCAGTGCGTCGTTGCGCGCCGCCCATTGAGCAATCCGGCATCGGCCAGGATGAAGGCGCCGAGGCACAGGCCGGCCAGCCGGCGCGCGGACCGGGCCGCCTCCTGGAGATAGCTGAGAAGGGGCGCGCTCGGCACCGGGATGCCGATCCCGGCCGCAACGAGGATCGTATCGAAAGCCGACGGGTCGCTCAGCTGCTCCGTGCCGACAACGGGCCCTACCCCCGAGCGAACAAGACCGCCGGTCTCGGATAGGACGTGGAAGTCGTAGGCTCGCTCGCCGGCGTATTTGTTCGCGACCGCGAAGGGTGATGTCACGGCCAAGCCCATGAAATCGAAATTCGGGCAAATCACGAGGCAAATGCGTCGGACGCCAGCCATCGAAGATCTCCCTACCCTGCCTGCTTGAGCCTGAGTTCTACATCAGGCGAAAGTCGAATCCGGGCAAGCCGGGCGGTCGAAAACAAGGCATATTCACCCGGCCCCACCCCTGTCCGAGGCGCACTGATAACCACTTATCGTCACCTTGAGCGGCAAGGTCCGGTCCAGGACAAACGTCCCCTTACGGGCGTGGCGTCGAAGCCCACCCACCACCGCCAGCGGCTCTTCGTGCGGCCGAGCTGATCGGAGATCAGGCTGAACCCAAGGATCCGGTGGGGAGCGTCTTGAGCACAGAAGGCATTGCCTTGCCGGGCAAGCAGTTCTTCCAGGGCTTCGCTGCCCTTCAGTCCACGCTTTGGAGGCTCCAGCCGGATGTGCCGCGCGCGAACTCTGCGTCCGCAGACGTCTTCGGGCTGCCGAGGTCGGGCTCGTAATTCGAACTCCCGAGCGATTGCGGATGCGGCCCATTTGCGCCGTCTGAACCGCCGCGGACGCGATGCAGGTGGGGAGATGCGCCGCGCCTGCGCCGAGGTTCTCACCGTCCACCACTGTGTTCAATCCCAGGGCTTGATGGCAGAGACATCACGCCTGCGAAGGGCATCCAGGGCTGGCTCGTCTCAGCGCGCGGACGTGATCTGTGCGTTAGCGACCATGCGTGGCGCCACAGCCTGCGTGTGTCCGCGCCATTTCCGAATCGTCGCCATTCAGGTCCGGCGTCCTCCGATGCTCGACCTCCGGATCAAGGGATGGCGGCGCGCAGCTGCAAAGCACTTTGCCGATCCGGACAAGGCACGTCCCAAGGGTGCGGTCAGGAAACGGGTGAGCACGGAGCGCAAGGTATGCAATAGTGCTTCAGGACGTGGGACTTCGAGCTTCCAATAAGTCGGCTGGGGGGAACGGCATGCCTCGCAACATCCTGATTCTGGGCGCCTCGTACGGGTCGTTGCTCGCCACGAAGTTGCTGATGGCGGGTCACAACGTGACCCTCGTCTGCCGCTGGAAGACCGCGGACTTGATCAACCGTGAGGGAACGGAAGTTCGCATCACGTTGCGGGGGGAAGCCGACTCCCAGGCCATCCGGTCGCGCGATCTTCCGGGAACCGTGGACGCGGCTGCGCCGGAGCAGGTCGATGTCTCCCGCTACGACTTGGCCGTCCTCGCGATGCAGGAGCCGCAGTACACCAACCACACGATCCGCGTGCTGATGATCAAGATCGCCGCGGCACGGCTCCCGTGCCTCTCCCTCATGAACATGCCGCCTCTGCCGTATCTCAAGCGCATCCCGGCGCTTGCGGAGATGGATTTGGAGGCGGCCTACACCAATGCGGGCGTTTGGGACCGGTTCGAGCCTGGATTGGTGTCGCTCTGCTCACCCGATCCGCAGGCCTTTCGCCCGCCGGACGAGGGCGCAAACGTCCTCCAGGTCGGGCTGCCGACGAACTTCAAGGCCGCACCCTTTGCTGATGAGGCACACACCCGGATTCTCCGCGAGCTGGAAGCCGACATCGATGCCGTACGGCTCGACGGACAGGATGTGCCGGTCAAGCTGAAGGTGTTCGACTCGCTGTTTGTGCCGCTCGCCAAATGGTCGATGCTGCTGACGGGAAATTATCGCTGCATCGCGCCGGACAAGATGCAGTCGATCCGTGACGCCGTGCATACCGATCTGGCGCGTTCACGCGCCGTCTACGAACACGTCGATGCCGTCGCCCGGCGCCTGGGGGCCGATCCGAGAGACCAAGTGCCGTTCGAGAAGTATGCCAAAGCCGCCGAGAGCCTCCTCAAACCCTCGTCCGCTGCGCGCGCCGTCGCGAACGGCGCTCCCTTCATCGAGCGGGTCGATCTGTTGGTGAAGCTGATCGCGCATCAGCTTGGCACGCCTCACGCAGAGATCGACCAGACGGTCCAAACGGTTGACCGCAAGCTCGACGAGCGCATCGTCGTGAGCTGATCCGGCGCAGTCGGACTCTGCGATCCCCGTATCCCGGTCACGTCGCAGAGGCCGAGCGGATTTCGTCAATCCAGACCCACCGAGCATCTCCGACCCTGCCTCCTGGATAGGCGCGGAGCGTCGCCCGCTCCGGCTTCCACGACCGGCTCCCGCCGTCGCCCAGTCACGTGCCCGCGGGGACGGGGCGATCCGGGGCCAAGATCGGCCGCGTGCGATCGACGCCGCGATGGTCCCGTCTGATTTAGATCAATGTGATCCTCGACGTGATGAGCTTTC
This sequence comes from Pseudomonadota bacterium, assembly GCA_023422485.1. Taxonomy (GTDB): domain Bacteria; phylum Pseudomonadota; class Alphaproteobacteria; order Rhizobiales; family Beijerinckiaceae; genus Methylobacterium. The sequence continues at coordinate 4,608 of JAGTAM010000448.1, forward strand.
CTATCGAGGGATCGAAGAGGCCTTGATCGAGAGGCGGTCAGGACGCGCGCCGATTTCGCCGCGCCTTCTTTAGTCATGCGAAGGCTGCTCATCAATATTTGAACCAGGGTGTCGAAGAAGGAGGAATGGAAACAATCTGGCTGGCAGCTATTGGGGCGAATTCATGAAGCGTGCCGTCTGGCTTGCTGCGAATGCCCCCAAGTTCCAATGACCGTGCGTGAAGTGATCGATCCGCGCTTCATCGTCGTCGAGATTTGCGGCCGCCGCCCCGCGCCGGAGCGCCGTCGATGGGCGCCGGGCCGTCGCGGATGCGTGCAGGCGCAGCTTGGACCGCCTTGATCGTCGCGGCCCGCTTCGCCGGCTTCATCCCCAATCCGTCCTTCGCCCATCTTGCGAATCGAGTGTCAGGAATGTTGGCCGACCACCTCCCCAGCGCACTCGATCTGGCCCGAAGCCAATTCGCCTTCACGGTCGTCTGGCATTTTCTGTTTCCGGCCTTCACCATCGGGCTGGCCAGCTTTCTCGCCGTGCTGGAGGCGTTCTGGCTCACGACCGGACGGGCGGTCTATCTCGATACCTACCGCTACTGGCTCAAGATCTTCGCCGTCGCGTTCGCCATGGGCGTCGTCTCGGGTCTCGTCATGAGCTACCAGTTCGGCACCAACTGGTCGGTCTTCTCCGATAAGACGGCTCCGATCCTCGGCCCTCTCCTGGGCTACGAGGTACTGACGGCGTTCTTCCTGGAGGCCGGCTTTCTCGGCGTCATGCTGTTCGGCCTGGAGCGCGTGGGCCCGCGCCTCCATTTCCTGGCGACCTGCCTCGTCGCGCTGGGCACGCTGATCTCGGCTTTCTGGATCCTGTCGGCCAATTCGTGGATGCAGACGCCGGCGGGCTACGTGCTCGACGCCAACGGCCACTTCGCCCCCCAGGATTGGTGGGCGGCGATCTTCAACCCGTCCTTCCCCTTCCGCTTCGCCCACACCGTCACCGCCGCCTACCTCACCACGGCGATGATCGTCGGCGCGGTGGGGGCGTGGCACCTGTTGCGCGACCGGTCGAATCCGCGGGCCCGTCTGATGTTCTCGATGGCGATGTGGATGGCCGCCATCGTCGCCCCCGTGCAACTCGTCCTCGGCGACCTGCATGGGACCAACACCTACCACTATCAGCCCGCCAAGGTCGCGGCGATGGAGGGGCATTTCGAGAGCGAGCGGCGCGCACCCTCGATCCTGTTCGGCTGGCCGGACGCGCAGGCCGAGACGACGCGATGGGCCATCGGCATCCCGGGGCTCGCGAGCCTGTATCTCGCCCACGATCTGAACGCCGAGGTGCGCGGGCTGAAGGCGTTGCCGCGCGACACCTGGCCGACGAATCTGCCCCTGGTGTTCTGGTCCTTCCGGGTCATGGTCGGGCTCGGCTTCCTGATGATCGCCCTGGGAATGGCCTCGCTCTATCTGCGCTGGAAGGGACGGCTCTACAGCGCGCGATGGCTGCAGCGCTGCGCGGTCGCGATGGGCCCGTCCGGCCTCGTCGCCGTCACGGCGGGCTGGGTCGTGACGGAGGCTGGGCGTCAGCCCTTCACGGTCTACGGGCTGCTGCGCACCGCCGACAGCGTCTCACCCATCGCCGCCCCCGCCGTCGCGGCCTCGCTCGCGGCCTTCGCCGTGGTCTACTTCGTCGTGTTCGGGGCCGGCATCTGGTACCTCCTGCACCTGTTCAATCAGCCGCCGCGGCCGCACGAGGCGGGCGTGCCCACCGGTCGGCCGGTCCGCACCGCCGGCATCACCCCGGCCCCGGCGATCGCGGCCGGCCCGAATGCCCAGCCAGCCGAGTGAAGGACGGGTCGCCCATGTCTCTCGACCTCACGCTGATCTGGGCCATCCTGATCGCCACGGCCGTGTTCCTCTACGTCGCGATGGACGGGTTCGATCTCGGCATCGGCATCCTGTTCCCGGCCGTGTCCGCCAAGGCCGACCGGGACGTGATGGTGAACTCCGTCGCGCCCGTCTGGGACGGCAACGAGACTTGGCTGATCCTCGGCGGCGGCGGCCTGTTCGCGGTCTTTCCGCTGGCCTACGCGACGATCCTGCCGGCGCTCTACATGCCGCTGATCCTGATGCTGCTCGCCCTCGTGTTCCGCGGCGTCGCCTTCGAGATGCGCTTCCGCATGGTGACCGCGCGGGGTCAGCTCTGGTGGGATCGCGCCTTCTCCTGGGGCAGCTACGTGGCGGCCTTCTGCCAGGGCATCGCGCTCGGCGCCCTCGTCCAGGGCATCCGCGTCGACGGCCGCGCCTATGCCGGGGGCTGGTGGGACTGGCTCACCCCGTTCTCCCTGCTGACGGGCGTGGCGCTGGTGGTGGGCTACGGGCTTCTCGGGGCCTGCTGGCTCATCTGGAAGACGGGGGGCGAGTTGCAGATCCGCGCCTATCGCCTCGCCCGCTCTCTCGGTCTGGCGACCTTGGTCCTGATCGCCATCGTTTCGCTCACGATGCTTATCCTCAGCGCTCCCTTCCGCGAGCGCTGGCTCTCGTTCCCCGGCATTCTCGTCGGGGCGCCGGTGCCCGTTCTCGTCGGGCTGCTGGCGCTGCGCTTCCAAAGCGCCCTGGAGCGGCGGGAGGAACTCATGCCCTTCCTCTGCGCGCTCGGCTTCTTCCTGCTCTCCTATATCGGTCTCGGCATCAGCCTCTGGCCGATGATCGTGCCGCCGGACATCACGATCTGGGCGGCGGCCACGCATCCGAGCAGCCAAGCCTTTCTCCTCGCCGGTGCGGCGGTGCTGATCCCGATGGTGCTCGGCTACACGGCCTACGTCTACTGGCTGTTCCGCGGCAAAGTCACACCGGAATCCGGGTATCACTGATGGGTGCCCGGCGGCCGGCAACGGAACCTGCCTTCGTGCCCGCCGCCGCACGCCTGCGCAGGGCGGCGATGACCGGCAAACTTGGCCGCATCGGCCGGTTCGTTCTGCTCTGGGCGATGAGTGTCGTGAGCCTGACGCTCGTCGCCCTGCCGCTTCGATGGCTGCTGAAACCGTCTTGATCGGCGGCTCCGTCAGGGCCGTGGCCGGCCTGGTTCCTGTGCCCGTCCGTGGCCTCCTGGATCGATGGACAGATCCTGACGGTCTCGGGTGGAGGTTTGCAGGCTGGATTGATCACCATCAAGGAGCCGGCGTGCCGGTATCGACTATACTCTGTGCCGACGCCCGCATCGGCGGTCGCGCCGCCGCTGCCGCCCGCAATCTCCAGAGTTTCGGCGAAGCGATCGTCTGCGGCTTCGCCCGTTCGCAGATGAGCGCCGACCGCGACGTCGTCATGGTGGCCTGAATGACGTCTCAAAGCGGATCCTCGGCAAATATCGGCTACTGCAATACAGAAACGCAAGAGAAAGATCGGTTCGAGTCTCGTGTCGGCCAGATTTCGTCTTTCGAGTTACGTTGAAAGTGCCCAAACGCCCGAGGTCGATCGAGACTGTCCATAACATAATCTAACATTGTATAATTCAGATACAATCACCCTGTGATAGAAATAGAGGGCCGCGTTGTGCGGTCGTTCGCCGATCAATCAATCATCACGGAGGATGCGCCATGCGAAGCGTTGCAATGCTCGCTGCTGTTCCGGCAATGATTATGGGAATAAATATCTATACCGCGACGACGGCGATGAGTCGGCCGGGCCAGATCATGACGACGCGCGACATGAACATCGAATGCCGCGGCAGCGGATGGGTCGGACGCAGCGCGAGAGATTGCTGCAGCGGCCGCTGCCGGATCTTGAAATCGAAGCGATGCAAATGCATCGGCAACAAGCCGTCGTTCTGAACATCCCTTGCAGAAGCGAGCGTCGATGTTGGGACGGATGAAGCAGAGCGGGCATCCGATGTGCCCCCTCGCATTCGGCCTTCGGGGCGGCATGGTCGTCGCCCGGCTCCGCGAAGCGGCGCATGGTGCGAGCCTGGGGGCTTTCACCATCGTCGATGCGCGTCAGAGGCATCGGGCCAGGCAAGGCGCCGCGCGTGCCGCGCCACTCGCGATGCCCCGCACGCCGCAGGGCCGGGAAGCGGTGGGCCAAGGCATTCGGCCGTCCGTCGTGTTTCGCTTGGCGATCCCCCGGAGGCGGACGTGACGGTGTCCGGCCGGTTCACGCTCCGGGTTGGGTGGGCCGCCGCGACGCTCTGCACCGCCTGCCTGCCCGCGATCTCGACGGCGTTCGCGCAGGGGCAGGGCCAGCCGGCTGGCCCGCCTGTCGTCGGCGTCATCGCGGCCCGCAAGGAGCCGATCACGCAGACGGAGCAGTTCATCGGCCGCATCGAGGCGAAGCAGCGCGTCGATATCGTCGCGCGGGTGACGGCGTTCATCGAAAAGCGGTTCTTCGTCGAGGGCGCCGACGTCCAGGAAGGCACGCTCCTCTACCTTCTCGAGAAGGGACCGTTCCAGGCGGCCGTGGACGCTCAGCGGGCGCAGATCGCGCAGGTCGAAGCGCAGTTGGGCAACGCCCGTCTCACGACGCAGCGGGCGAGGATTCTGCTCGGCGGACCGGCCGGGCAGCAATCGACCTATGACGCGGCCCTCGCCAACGAGCGCGCCCTGGAGGCGCAGCTCCAGGCCGCCCAGGCCCAGCTCGACACGGCGCAGATCAATCTCGGTTACACGGAGATCCGGGCGCCGATCGCGGGCCAGATCGGGCGCACCGCCCTCACGATCGGCAACGTGGTCGGGCCAGGCTCCGGCGTGCTGACAACGATCGTCAGCCAGGATCCGATGTTCGTGACGTTTCCGGTCCCGGTGCACGAGGCCATCACGCTGCGGGCGCGCTACACGCCGCTCGGCGGGTTCGGCGCCGTCGTGATCCGGGCGCAACTGCCCGACGGCCGCCTCTACGGCCACACCGGAAAGCTCGATTTCGTCAACAACACCATCGCCACGAACACGGATACGATCCTGCTTCGCGGCGTGCTGCCCAATCCGCCGATCTTCGATCGGACGCACGACTCCATCACTGTTCGCGAACTCCTGGACGGCGAGTTCGTGACCGTGTTCCTCGAAGGCGCCGAGCCGGTCGAGGTGGTTGCGATCCCCCGAGCCGCCGTCCTGGCGGACCAGCAGGGCAGCTACGTCTACGTGATCGGACCCGAGAACAGGGCCGAGCAGCGCCGGATTCAGCTCGGCCAGTCGAGCACGACGCTGGCGGCGGTGACGAGCGGTCTCAAGGTCGGTGAGCAGGTGATCGCCGAGGGTCTACAGCGGGTCCGCGCGGGCGAGGCGGTCTCGCCCGAGCCCGCCGACACCACTCTTCAGAGGTTCATGCGGAACTCGGCCGCGAGGGATGGCCGGGCCGCCCCGGCATCCTCCGATGGTTCGAGCCGCGGGCGCTAGGTCATTGATGTTACATCGTCTTTTTCCGAAGGCCGGCAACCACCTTTCGGGACGATGCTCCAAGGCAACCGAGCCCGAGGCGTGGCATGATCTCGTCGATCTTCGTGGACCGTCCACGGCTCGCGCTTGTCATCGCGCTGATCATCACGATCGCCGGGGGGCTGGCGCTGCTGCGGATCCCGGTCGCGCAGTTTCCGGACATCGTGCCGCCGCAGGTGAGCGTGTCGGGGACGTATCCAGGCGCCTCCGCCGAGGTCGTCGAGGCGAGCGTCGCCCAGCCGCTCGAGGCGCAGGTCATCGGTGTCGACCGCATGATCTATATGAAGTCCACGAGCGCCAATGACGGCAGCTATAGCCTGGCGGTGAGTTTCGACCTCGGCTCCGACCCGGACATCAACACGGTCAGCGTCAACAACCGGGTCCAGTCGGCCCTGTCCCAGCTCCCGTCCGAGGTGCAGCTGCAGGGTCTCAAGGTGCAGAAGAAGTCGTCCGCGATCCTGCTGTTCGCCGTCCTCTACAGCGAGACGGGCGCGCAGGACCCGCTCTTCATCACGAACTACGCCATCATCAACGTGCTCGACGAAATCTCGCGCACGGCCGGAGTAGGCCAAGCCAATCTGTTTGCGCGGATGAACTACTCGATGCGCATCTGGTTCGACACGCAGCGCCTGACGAGCCTGACGCTCGCGCCCTCGGACGTCGTGGATGCGATACGGGCGCAAAGCGTGCAGGCGCCGGTCGGCCGCATCGGCGCGCCGCCGATCACCAACGAGCAGCAGATTCAGATGAACGTGCAGACGCAGGGTCGATTGTCGACGCCTGCACAGTTCGGCGCGATCGTCCTGCGGACCAATCCCGACGGCTCCGTGGTTCGGATCCGCGATGTCGCCAGGGTGGAACTCAGCGCACAGAGCTTCGATAGCGAATCCCGGCTCGATGGCCGCCCCGGCGTCCCCGTCGCCATCTACCTCGTGCCGGGCGCCAACGCGGTGCGGACCGCGACCGCCGTGAAGGCCACCCTGGACCGGCTTTCGGCGCGCTTCCCGGCCGGATTGCGATACGCGGTCGTGCACGATTCCACGACCTTCGTGAAAGACACCATCTCCGAGGTGCTGCGGACGCTGGCCGAGGCTTTCGTCCTCGTCGTCCTCGTCGTGTTCCTGTTCCTCGGCAATCTGCGCGCGACGGTGATCCCCGCGATCGCCGTGCCGGTGAGCCTCATCGGCACCTTCGCGGTGCTGCTCGTGCTCGGCTACTCGGCCAACACCGTCTCGCTCCTGGCGATGGTGCTCGCCATCGGCATCGTGGTCGACGACGCCATCGTCGTGGTCGAGAATGTCGAGCGGGTGATGGGGGAGCATCCGGAATTGTCGCCGGCCGAGGCGACGAAGCTCGCCATGACCCAGATCACGGCGCCCATCATCGCCATCACCCTCGTCCTCCTGTCCGTCTTCGTCCCGATCGCGTTCATCCCGGGCGTGTCGGGAACGCTGTTCCGGCAATTCGCCGTCACGATCAGCGCCGCGATGGTGATCTCGGCGATCAACGCGCTGACCCTTTCGCCCGCGCTCTGCGGAGTCTTCCTGCGTCCCGCGCGCGCCCGGCGTGGCATCATGGGCCGGGTGCTCGGCGGAATCGACTGGGTCCGGGACCGCTATGCGGCGGGCGTCCGTCGGCTCGTCCGCGTGTCCGCCCTGTCGCTCGCGCTGGTTCTGCTGTTCGCCGGCGGCATCTTCGGCCTCTCGCGGATCACACCGGTGGGCTTCCTCCCGGAAGAGGATCAAGGCGCCTTCTTCGTCTCGGTCCGATTGCCCGACGGCGCCTCTGTGGCCCGCACGAGTGCCGTCGCAGCCGAGGTCGAGGGGCTTTTGAAGGATATGCCCGGCGTCAACCAAGTGCTTTCGGTCATCGGTTTCTCGCTCCTGGACGGGGCGGCCGAGCCGAATTCCGCGTTCCTGGTCGCGCAGCTCAAGCCGTTCGCCGATCGCACACGTGCCGCCGAATCCGCCCAGGCCCTGATCGAGCGCACTTACGCCGCGGCCGCCAAGATCGGGCAGGCGACGGTCCTGCCCTTCAACCTTCCGCCCATCGTCGGGCTTTCGACCAGCGGCGGCTTCGAATACGTGCTTGAGGCGCGAGAGGGCCAGGACTCGGCGACGATCGACGCGGTCGTCCGCGGACTCGTTGCCGAGGCGAACCGCGACCCGCAGCTCGCCCGCGTGTTCTCCACCTTCACGGCATCGAATCCATCGATCTTCCTCGACATCGACCGCACGAAGGCACAGGTGCTCGGGCTGGCGATGAGCGATGTCTTTAGTTCGCTGCAAGCGACGCTCGGCGGCATCTACGTCAACAATTTCAACCTCTACGGCCGCACATGGCAGGTGAACGTCGAGGGCGAGGCGGCTAACCGGGGCGACATTCGCGACATCTGGAACATCTATGTCCGCGGCGCCTCGGGCCAGATGGTGCCGCTTCGGTCGGTTGCGAGCGATCACATCGTGCTCGGACCGCAGGTGCTCACCCGCTACAACAATTTCCGCGCCGTGAGCGTGAACGGCAGCCCGGCGCCCGGCATCTCCTCCGGCGCCGCGATGGCCGCGATGGAGCAGATCTCCGACCGGACCTTGCCGGAAGGCTACAGCTACGAGTGGACCGGGACCGCCTACCAGGAGCAGCAGGCGTCCGGGCAGACCTGGATCGTCCTCGGCCTCGCCTTCCTGTTCGCCTACCTGTTCCTCGTTGCCCTCTACGAGAGCTGGACGATCCCCATTCCGGTCCTTCTGTCCGTCGTGGTCGGCGCCTTCGGCTCCTATCTTGCCGTCAAGCTCGCCGGCCTCTCGCTCGATCTCTACAGCGAGATCGGGCTCGTGGTGCTCATCGCGCTCGCGGCCAAGAACGGCATCCTGATCGTCGAGTTCGCGAAGGA
>JAGTAM010000453.1 GCA_023422485.1 Pseudomonadota bacterium
CAGAGATGCGAGGCGGCCCGCGTCAGGAACAGGTCCGGCGGCGTCGCCGCGAGGTTGAACGGATCGCTCACCTGGGCGTGCAGGTAGAAGAATTCGCGCACATGATCGACGAGCATCAGGAGCATCACGAGCCCGCGCAGGGCGTCGATGGCGCCGATGCGGGTACGCGGAACCGGGGTGGCGCTCGACAGAGCCGTCATCAGAACCGCACCGTCAGCGTGCCGGTGAAGCGCCGGGGCGAGCCGGGATAGACGCGGAAGCGGTTGAGCGAACTCTCGTAATACTCGGTGTCGAACACGTTCTCGACGTTCAACCCGAAGCGGACGTTCTCGTAGCGGTAATAGGCCAGCGCATCGACGGCGATGTAGGCCGGCAGCGAGAAGCTGTTGACCGCGTCCGCCGGCCGCTCGCCGACACCGCGCACGCCGCCGCCCAGCCCGAGCCCCTTCCACGGCCCGGCCTGCACCTCGTGGACCGCGAGCAGGCTGCCCGAGTGGCGCGGCACGTTGATGAGGGGCGAACCCACCGGCAGCACGTTGTCTTTCGTCACGAATGCGTCGGCGTAGACGTAGCCTGCCAGGATCTTGATCTCAGGCGTGATCTGGCCGGCGGCCGTCAACTCGAAACCCTCGCTCCGCACCCCGCCGGCGGCGAGCGAGAAGGCCGTGTTGTTGGGGTCGGGCGTCAGCACGTTCTCCCGGTCGACCCGGAAGGCGGTGGCGGTCAGCGCCAGGGCGCCGCCGTAGAGGTCGATCTTGGCTCCGACCTCGTAGCCGATGCCGGTCTCCGGCGCGAACGGCCCGGAGAGTGCCACGGCGGCCGCGTCGGGCCCGATATTGGGCCGGAAGCTGGTGCCGACATTGGCGAAGAGGGCGAGTTCCGGAATCGGCTGGTAGACGAGGCCCGCCCGAGGGGTGGCCGCGAAGTAGGTCTGATCGACCTGCGAGCGCGGGATGCGCTCGCGGAAGGATTGCTCGAAGAAGTCGAAGCGCACGCCGACCAGCGCCTTCCATTCCGGGCTCAAGGCGATCTGATCCTGCGCGTAGAGGGCGGTGTTGGTGATCCGCTCCAGGTTGTTGCGCGGGATGGTGAGCGGCGGCAGCGGCTGGCCGTAGCGCGGATCGTAGATGTCGATGGCGTAGGGGCTCGTGCGGAAGTTCGAGCGCAGATAGAGCACACGGCTGTCGGTGCTCTCGCGCTCGAAGCCGAGCAGCATCGTATGGCTGATGCCGGCGGTGTCGAAGCGCCCCACCACCTCGGCCTGGCCGATCGCCGTGTCCCAGCGGTAATCGCGCACATTGCGGTCACGGGAGACGGTGCGGTTGTCGGCGGCGATGGCGCGGATCTCGGCGGATTCACCCTCGAGCGTGCCGGTGTTGAAGTGGGTGGCCAGCCGCATCTGCCAATCGGCGTTGAAGCGGTGATCGACCCGCACCTGCATGGTGTTGCTGGTCTGGTAGGTGCTCTGGCCCGGCTCGCCGAGGAAGCGCGAGATCGGCAGCAGGCCGAGCCGCCCGTTGAGGGCGATGACGCCGCGGTCGAACACGATGCGGTTGCGCAGGAATTCGGTCTCGACGGTGATCCGTGTGTCCGGCGTGATCTGCCAGCTCAGGACCGGCGCGACGAGCAGCCGGTCGCCGTCCACGAAATCGCGAAAGCTGCCCTGGCGGCCGGCGGCGAGGTTGAAGCGATAGAGGAGCGTGCCCTCCTCGTTCAGCGCGCCGCCGGAATCGACCGTGCCGCGGAATTGCCCGAACGACCCCCACAATCCGCCCATCTCGACGAAGCGTTCCACGGTCGGCTGTTTGGTGATGATGTTGACGAGACCGCCCGGATCGCTGCGGCCGAACAGGCCGCCGCCGGGGCCTTTCAGCACCTCGATGCGCTCGACGTTCTGGGTGTCCGGCGGGGGCGGCGTGCCGCGGTTCAGGGGAAAGCCGTTCTTGTAGATCTCGGAGGTGGTGACGCCGCGGATGGCGTAGCTGAACACCGACAGGCCACCGAAATTGTTCTGCTGCGCCACGCCCGGCGTGTAGTTGAAGACACGGTCGACGCGAGTGGCGTTCAGATCCGTGATGACCTCGCGCGGCGCCACGGTGACGACCTGGGGCACGTCGCGCTGCGGTGTGTCGGTCTTCGTGCTGCTCACCGCGCGGTCGGCCCGGTAGCCCGGCGTCGGACCGATCAGGCCGACCGTGCCGGCCGCCGCCGTCCGGCCGTCGGGCGCGCCATTCCCGGCGCCCTGGCCACGCCCCTCCCCCTCAACCGCCAATTCCTCCAGGGTGACCGCTTCCTGTGCCCGCGCCTGCGGCCCGGGCAGGCCAGCGCAGAGCAGGGCGGCCAGCATCCAGCGCGAGCGCCGGGGCGGTCTCGCAACATCGGTGGCATTCAGGCTCGTCCGAACTCTCACGGGGCGCGCTCTGGCTGTGCGGGCGCGAGCCCAAGCGGATGCCGAACTGCGAGCGCATGGATGCATGCTCGCCGCTCAGGCACGCCGCCGGAATACCCCGCCCAGGGGACATCGTCGCGCCAAGGCAGGTCTCCTGGCTCACGGGTCCGCGCCTCCGTTCCGGCCTTCCCGGTGCGGCGCACCAGTGACCATCCCTGACGGGGCTCGCCGCTCACAGTTGCGGGGGCAGCTTCGGCTTCGCCCGGACGGACTTACCGAATTCCCTTTTAGAGTGCCTCACAAAACTCCCGATCACCGGCCGTTCCCGCTCTGTAGACGACAGCGCTCCGGGAGTTTTGTGAGAGACACTTAGCCCCCGAACCGGCATCCGGGGGAACCTTGACCGCAGCAACTTCGCTGCGCTGCGGCGCAGGGTCAACAGGCGATCCCTGAAATGTAACAACATTACACAACTTGTGGCCCGTCGAGCACAATGCTTCGCGGCCATAGGGCGGAGGGGGCTGCGTCGGCCCCACCTTCGCCGTCGTCGCCCTCGGCACCGTCCGTCTCTGAAAATCGTGATTGAACGATTTTAAGCGGATAGGGCTACGGTTTAGGCAAGATTAACCAAGATCCCGTTCAATACGGAAAGGCTTAAGGTTGATCATTCCCTAATCGG
>JAGTAM010000474.1 GCA_023422485.1 Pseudomonadota bacterium
CCTCGATCGCCACGATCGACGGCGCCATCGACGAGGCGCGCACGCTCGTCTGGAACGGCCCCCTCGGCGCCTTCGAACTGACGCCCTTCGACACCGGCACGGTGGCGGTGGCCCGGCACGCGGCGGCCCGCACCAAGGCCGGCCAGCTCGTCAGCGTGGCGGGCGGCGGCGACACCGTGGCGGCGCTCAACCATGCCGGCGTGGGCGAGGCCTTCTCCTACGTCTCGACCGCGGGCGGCGCCTTCCTCGAATGGCTCGAGGGCAAGGAACTGCCCGGCGTCGAGGCGCTGCGGGCGAAGGGCTGATGGTCAGGGCTTAACCCTCTCTCCTCTGTGGGAGAGGGTGCCTGCGGAGCTGGCGGGTGAGGGGACGCGGCTTCAGGCATAGCCGCGGCGTCGATGCCGAGCGGGTCCTGCACCGGCGCTCCCCTCTCTCGGCCCCCGTCGGGGCCTACCCTCCCCTGAAGAGGGTGAAGGGAAATCGGCGTCGGTGGACGCCCAAGTTTTTCACGCCGCGGCACCGGCCCACGGCGCCGATACGCCTATATTGGCCTCAACACGGGAAAGGCCCGGCTGAGGCCGCATCGCACGAGGAACGAACCATGGCACGCATCACCCTTCGGCAGCTCCTCGACCACGCCGCCGAGTACGGCTACGGCGTGCCGGCGTTCAACCTGAACAATATGGAGCAGGGGCTCGCCATCATGGCGGCGGCCGATGCCACCGACTCGCCGGTGATCCTCCAGGCGAGCCGGGGTGCCCGTGCCTACGCCAACGACGTGGTGCTGGCCAAGCTCATCGACGGCCTCGTCGAGATCTACCCGCACATCCCCGTCTGCATGCATCTCGACCACGGCAACAACGAAGCCACCTGCGCCACCGCGATCCAGTACGGCTTCACTTCGGTGATGATGGACGGCTCGCTGAAGGCCGACGGCAAGACCCCGGCCGACTACAACTACAACGTCGAGATCACCCGCAACGTCACCAAGATGGCCCATTGGGCCGGCGTCTCCGTCGAGGGCGAGCTCGGTGTGCTCGGCTCTCTGGAGAGCGGCCAGGGCGAGGCCGAGGACGGCCACGGCGCCGAGGGCGTCCTGTCCCACGACCAGCTCCTGACCGATCCGGACGAGGCGGTGAAGTTCGTCGCCGCCACCAAGGTCGATGCGCTGGCGGTGGCCATGGGCACCAGCCACGGCGCCTACAAGTTCACCCGTAAGCCGGACGGCGACGTGCTCGCCATGGGTGTGATCGAGGAGATCCACCGCCGCCTGCCGACGACCCACCTCGTCATGCACGGCTCCTCCTCGGTGCCGCAGGACCTTCAGGACATCATCAACCAGTATGGCGGCCAGATGAAGCCGACCTGGGGCGTGCCGGTGGAGGAGATCCAGCGCGGCATCAAGCACGGCGTGCGCAAGATCAACATCGACACCGACAACCGCATGGCGATGACCGGACAGATCCGGAAGGTGCTGACCGAGAACCCGTCCGAGTTCGATCCGCGCAAGTACCTCAAGCCCGCCATGGAGGCGATGACGAAGCTGTGCAAGCAGCGCTTCGAGGAGTTCAACACCGCCGGCCAGGGCTCGAAGATCCGTCCGATCTCGGTGGCCGAGATGGCCAAGCGCTACGCCAACGGCTCCCTCGACCCGAAGATCGACGCCTGATCCGATCATGGCCGAGAAAGACTCGGCGGCGCCGCGGCCCCGCCTCGCCCTTCTTACCCCCTACGACCTCGGTCCAGCCGAGGCCGAGGCGATGGCCGCCGCGCTCGACACGGCCTGCGCCGCGGGTGACGTGGCGGCGGTGATCCTGAGGCTGGCGGCCGCCGACGAGCGCAGCCTCGTCGGCCTCGTCAAGAAGCTGGCGCCGCCGGCACAGGCGCGCGGCGCGGCGGTGGTGGTCTGCGTGCCGGGATTTGCCGGCGACATCGTCTCCGTCGCGGCCCGCGGCGGGGCGGACGGGGTCCATCTCGACCGTGCGGACGAGGACACCCTGCGCGATTGGCGCGGGCGCCTGCGCGACGGGCGCATCCTCGGGACGGGCGGCGTGCTCGGCTCCCGGGATGCGGCGATGGTCGCGGGCGAGACCGGCGTCGATTACCTGATGTTCGGCGGGCTCTTTCCCGACGGTGCCGCCCCCGATGCGGAGGAGGTTCGCGAGCGCGCGACTTGGTGGGCCGAAATCTTCGAGACCCCGTGCATCGCGGTGGCGACCGCCGCCGGGGATGTGGCAGCGCTCGCGCGAGCGGGCGCGGAGTTCGTGGGGCTGGAAAGCGGCCTGTGGCGAGACGATCCCGAGGGTGTGCGGGTCGCGCAGGCGCAGCTCGATCAGGTGCGATGATCTTTTTTGATGAGAGGAACGTGGCGAGGAACTCAAAGGCCTTCCTCCCGCTGCGGGGAAGGGGCGGAAAGGCTCTCGGGCGTGCGGGGATAGCCCTCTTCCGAGTCGAGGCGCGTTCCCTTGCGTCCTTGATCGCCTGCGCTTCTCTCACCCTCGGCATCGGCGCCCTGCACGCTGCACCGAACCAGCCGGCGACGAAGGAGCCCGCCGCCCAGACGCCGGCCAAGCCCCATCCGTTGAATCTGAAGCGCGAATTGCCTTCGCCCTACTCGCCCAATGCCGAGGGGGCGAAACCGGCCGCTGCGAACCCGAATGCCGACGTGGCTTACGGCGCCTACCAGCGCGGGCGCTACGTCACCGCCTTCCGCGAGGCGACGAGGCGCATCGAGGCGAACCCGAAGGACGCCGCGGCGATGACGCTGCTCGGCGAACTCTACAACCAGGGCCTCGGGGTGAAGCAGGACCCCAAGCGCGCCCACGAATGGTACCGGCTCGCCGCCCTCCAGAACGCCGCCAACGCCATGGCCTCCCTCGGCATGATGGCGATGGACGGGCGTGGGCAGCCCAAGGACGAGAAGGCCGGCCGCGCCTGGCTCGAACAGGCGGCGCGCAAGGGCCAGCCCAGCGCCAGCTACAACCTCGCGCTGATCCAGCTCGCCAGCGACAAGCCGGCGGATCTCGCCGCCGCCGTAGCGAATTTCCGTACGGCGGCCGAGGCCGAGGTTCCCGCCGCGCAATACGCCCTCGGTGTGCTCTACCTCCAGGGCAAGGGCGTTCCCAAGGACACGACCCAGGCCGCGCAATGGTTCCGACGCGCCGCCGACAACGGCGATCTCGGGGCCGAGGTCGAGTTCGCGATCCGACTGTTCAACGGTGACGGCGTGCCCAAGGACGAGGCCCGCGCCGCCCGCTACTTCCTGCACGCCGCGCAGCGCGGCAACGCCATCGCCCAGAACCGGATCGCCAAGCTCTTCCTCTTCGGCCGCGGTGTGCCGAAGAACCTCGTCGAGGCCGCGGCCTGGAATCTTGCCGCGGCGTCGCAGGGTCGGTCCGATGCCGGGCTCGATCAGGCGACCGCCGGGCTCACCCCTGACGAGCGCAAGCGCGCCGAGCTGCTGGCGGCGGACCGGGCGAACCTCTCACCGTAGCGCCCGGCGGCACCCGAGCGCCGATGGGAGTGTCGCGCGTGCCGGTGCTCTCGTACCCCCGCGCGACAGGATTCCGAATGACGCCCAGCCTCCTCCGCCGCAAGCCTTTGCGCCGGGAGCCCGACGGGGAGCGCCGGCTGGCCCGGACGCTGAGCTGGCCCCACCTCGTGGCGCTCGGTGTCGGCGCGATCGTCGGAACCGGCATTCTCACTCTGATCGGCGTCGGGGCGGCCAAGGCCGGGCCGGCGGTCATCCTCTCCTTCGCCATCGCCGGCGCGATCTGCGCCTGCGCCGCACTGGCTTACGCCGAGATGGCGACGATGATCCCGGTCTCGGGGAGCGCCTATACCTACAGCTATGTCGTGCTCGGCGAGTTGCTGGCCTGGATCATCGGCTGGAGCCTAATCCTTGAATACTCGCTGGTGGTGAGTGCGGTGGCGGTCGGCTGGTCCGGCTACGCCGCGCCGCTCCTCGAAAGTCTGTTCGGGTTCCCCAAGGCCCTGATGCGGGGACCGGAGGCGGGCGGGGTCGTCAACCTTCCCGCGGTCGGCATCATCGTCCTGGTCGCCATGCTGCTACTGCGCGGCACCCGGGAGAGCGCCACGGTCAACGCCGTCCTGGTGCTGGTGAAGATCGCCGCGCTCGTCGTCTTCGTGGCCTTCGCCCTGCCGGCTTTTGAAGCCGCTCATCTCGATCCGTTCAATCCGTTCGGCTTCTCCAAGAGCGTTCAGGCCGACGGCGTCGAGCGCGGGATCATGGCGGCGGCGGCGATCATCTTCTTCGCCTTCTACGGCTTCGACGCCATCGCCACCGCCGCGGAGGAGACGCGCAACCCCGGCCGCGACCTGATGATCGGCATCGTCGGATCGATGGCGGCCTGCGTCCTGATCTACGTCGCGGTGGCCGTCGCCGCGGTGGGGGCCGTCTCCTACACCCGCTTCGCCGACAGCCCGGAGCCGCTGGCTCTGATCCTGCGCGAACTCGGCCGGCCGCTGGTCGCGCAATATCTTGCGGCTTCCGCCGTGATCGCTCTGCCCACCGTCATCCTTGCCTTCTTCTACGGGCAGAGCCGCATCTTCTTCACCATGGCCCGCGACGGGATGCTGCCGCAGGGCCTGGCTAAGGTCTCGCTGGCCGGGACGCCGGTGCGAATCACCCTCTTCACCGCCGCCGTGGTGACCGTCCTCGCCGGGCTCGTTCCGCTGGGCGAACTCGCGGCGCTCGCCAATGCCGGGACGTTGGCGGCCTTCATCGCGGTCGCGGCCTGCATGCTGGTGATGCGCGTCCGCGCACCCGAGGCGCCGCGCACCTTCCGCGCCCCGATGCCCTGGCTGATCGGGACCATCACGATTCTCGGCTGCGGATACCTGTTCTTCAGCCTGCCCGCCACGACCCAACTCTGGTTCGGGGTTTGGAACGTGTTCGGGCTCGTGTTCTACGCGCTCTACGGCCGCAGGCGCGCGTTGGTTGCGGCCGGATAGCCGGCGAGCGATCAGTTGCCCGCGAGGTCGCGCAGGACCGCCGGCAGCAACTCCGGAAGGTCCTCGGAGATCAGCCCCGGTCCGAACCGCAGGCCCGCATCGCCGTGCAGCCAGACGGCGGCGCAGGCCGCCTCGAACGGCTCCATGCCCTGCGCCAGTAACCCGGCGACAATGCCGCCGAGCACGTCTCCGGAGCCGGCGGTGCCGAGATGCGGCGTGCCGTGATCGTTGACCGCCACGCGCCCGTCGGGGGCGGCGATGACCGTATCGGCCCCTTTCAGCACCACCACCGCCCCAGCGATCCCGGCGGCACGCGCCGTCCGCTCGGTCTTGCTCAGCCCCTCCGTCACGGCGTCCGTGCCGGAGAACAGCCGGGCGAACTCGCCCTCGTGGGGCGTCAGCACCGCCCGCGCTTCGCCCTCGCGGATATGGCGGGCCAGCGTGCGCACCTCGCTGCGGAAGCTCGTGAGGGCGTCGGCGTCGAGCACCAGGGCACGCCCGGCACCCGTTGCGACCGCGACGAGATCGCAGGTGGCCGGGCCGGTGCCGAGGCCGGGCCCGAGCAGCAGCGCATTCAAGCGCTCGTCGGCCAGCATGTCGTCGAGGTCGTCGGCACTCTCGCAACCGCGCAGCATGATCGCGGTGAGGTGGGCGGCGTTCTCCGCCAGCGCCGCGGCGGGCGAGGCCACGGTGACGAGGCCCGCGCCGACTCGCAACGCACCGCGGGCGGCGAGCCGGGCCGCACCGGTGCGGTGGGCCGGGCCCGACAGCACGAGGGTATGGCCGCGGGTGTATTTGTGACTGCCGGCGGTAAGCCGCGGCAGCCGCCACAGACCGGGCGCGTTGCGATAGAGCGCGCGCGCCTCTCCGGCGAGGCCGACGGCGAGGGCCGCTTCGCCCGTGCCGATCTGGCAGACGTGCAGCGCGCCGCAATGGGTCCGCCCCGGTTCCAGCAGGTGGCCGGGCTTGAGCGCGACGAAGGTCACCGTCTCGGTCGCTTCGATCGCGAGCCCGCGCACCGCGCCGCTGTTGCCGTCGATGCCGCTCGGCACATCGACCGCCACCACGGGGATGCCGGAGCGGTTGACGGCCTCGACCAGGACGCGGGCGGTCCCTTCGAGATCGCGGCAGAGGCCGGCGCCGAACAGGGCATCGATGATGAGATCGACCGAGGGAACGTCCGCCTCCGCGGCACCGATCGGGCCAGACCAAGCCTCGGCGGCGAGTGCCGCGTCGCCCTTGAGCCCGGCACGCTCGCCGAGAAGGCGCAGGTCGACGCGGTAGCCGGCCTCTGCCAGCCGGCGGGCGGCGACGAAGCCGTCTCCGCCATTGTTGCCGGGTCCGCACAGGACGAGGATCCGGCCGCCGTCCGGCGCCAGGGCGCGGGCGCGTTCGGCGCCCGCGGCGCCGGCCGCCTGCATCAGCGTCAGGCCCGGCGTGCCGGCAGCGATCGCGGCGGCATCGACCCGGCGCATCGCCTCAACGGTGAGCAGCCGCTCCGCGGCCTTCGGGGCTTTAACCGGCTCATGCATGCAACTGGCTCACGGTATGCCCGAAAACTCATCGATTTCGGCGTCATTGCCTATATATTCCGCTTTGTTTGCACATTGCCTGCGCAACTTCCCGGCCTCGTCATCCAAATCGCCGTGGCGGTCACGCGGTGGCGATGGTACATAATTGGCTGACTGAGAGACGAGGCGGATCGGGCTTTTCCGGATGAAGAAGATCGAGGCGATCATCAAGCCGTTCAAGCTCGACGAGGTGAAGGAAGCCCTCCAGGAGGTCGGCCTCCAGGGCATCACCGTGATCGAGGCGAAGGG
>JAGTAM010000493.1 GCA_023422485.1 Pseudomonadota bacterium
CGGGCAGAAGCCCGGCGCGGCCGACCGCGACGAGGTCGAGCACGGCGATGTGGCCCGCCACCTCCAGCCGGTCCTGGCCCGCCACCGGCACGCCGAGACCTTTCAGCGCCCGGATCACCTCCTCGAAGGCGGCCGAGCGCTTGCGCACGAGGATCAGCACGTCGCCCGGCCGCCAGACCCGGCCGCAGGCATCGCCCTTGCTCGTCCAGGTCTTGACCGCACGGGCGATGCGGCGGGCGGTGACGATGGCAGGCGCATTGGGCTCCGGCGCATCGACGGGGGCGGCCCAGGCATCGGGCTCCTCGGCGTCCGCAGGCTCCTCGATACCCCACAGCTCGACCGCGCCGGGCACCCCGGCGCGGGCGGAGGCGTGAACCGTGCCCGGCGCGCCGGCGTCGAAGGAGAGGCCGGCAAAGTGCTCCGGCACGCCGAACACCGCATCGACCGCGGCGAGCACGTGGTTCGCGGTGCGAAAGGACAGCCGCAGGCTGACATCGGCGAAATCGAGGCCCGCGCCCTCCGCCGCCCGACCCCAGGCACGGCGGGTCAGCTCGAATTCCCGCGGGTCAGCGCCCTGGAAGCTGTAGATCGACTGCTTGGGGTCGCCCACGGCGAAGCGGGTGCGGGTGAGGCCGCGCGCGCCTTCGCCCGCCGCGAACTCGGCGGTCAGCGTGCGCAGGATCTCCCATTGCTGCGGGTTGGTGTCCTGCGCCTCGTCGACGAGGACGTGATCGACGCCGCGGTCGAGCTTGTACAGTACCCAGGAGGCGCCGACCCGCGAGAGCAGGTCGAGGGTCTTGTGGATCAGGTCGTCGAAATCGAGGGCGCCGAGCCGGGTTTTCTGGGCCTCGACCCGGCGGTGGATCTCGGCGGCCAGCCGAAACAGCCCCCGCGTCCGGGCGAGGGCGCGGGCGGCGCGCAGGTCGTCGAAGAGCGGGATGAGGCGGGCCTGCTCGTCGAGAAGCGCCTGCTTCACGCTTTCCGGCACCGCCTTGGTGCCGAAGGATTTGGCCGCGCGCGGCTCGTCCTTGTCGGTGAAGAAGACCGAGCGATAGGGTGCGAGCGCCTTGCCCGCCTCGACGGCGGCGTGCGCCTCCACGAGGCCGTCAGCCAGCCTTTCGTCGGTGCTCTTGCCGGTCCGCAGGCTTTTCGCGATTTCGAGCCAATCGCCGAGGGTGCTGCCCCGCAGAATCTCCGCCTCGATGGTCTCGACACTGGCACCGTCCCGCAAAGCCAGGGCGCGCGGCAGGCGGGCGAGCGCCGGCTCCAGGGCGCGGTGGTCGGAGAACAGGGCGCGGGTGCGCATGGCGGCGCGGATCGCTTCGCGCAGCGTGTCGCCGGAGGCTTCCGCGCCGACCACGGCCAGCGCGTCGGAGAGTTCCTGGTTGCCGCCGAGGATCGCGTCGGCGAGCACGTTGTCGGTCTCGATCTCGAAGGCCTCGCGCGACTGGTTGTCGTCGAGCACGACGAAGCGGGCCGGCACGTTGGCCTCGAACGGGAACATGTGCAGCAGCCGCTCGCAGAGCGCGTGCAGGGTCTCGATCTTGAGGCCGCCCGGCGTCTCGACGGCGCGGGCGAACAGGCGCCGCGCCAGCCGCAGGGTGTCGCGGGCGGGCCGCGCGCCGGTGAGTTCGATCAGTTCCGCGGTCAGCGCCGCGTCGTCCAGCGTCACCCAGCGGCCGAGGCGCTGGAACACGCGGATCGACATGTTGGCGGCCGCCGCCTTGGTGAAGGTGAGGCAGAGGATGCGGCCGGGCGGCGCCCCGTCGAGGAGCAGGCGCAGCACCCGGTCGGTCAGCACCTTGGTCTTGCCCGCGCCCGCATTGGCCGAGACCCAGGCCGAGAGGCGCGGCTCGGCGGCCCGGCGCTGGGCCGCCTTGGTCAGGTCGTCGACGGTGAAGCCGGTCAGCGGGGCGTTCACGCGGCCTCTCCTTGCCCGGCCAACGACCATTCGAGCACGCGGGCGAGATGATCGTACTCGTTATAGGCGCGCACATATTGCGGGTAGGGCCGCGACAGATAGGCTGCCTCGCCGGTCATGTAGCGGGCGATCAGCCCGCGCAGGCGCTCGAGATGCTCGGTGACGATGGCCTCGACCGGACGGCCATCACCGGGCGGCGGCTTGATCGGGATCGGCCGGAACGGGTCGCGCCCGCCCGAGGCGTGGACGTAGAGAAGATCCGGGGGGGAGGCCGCCTTCAGCCCCTCGAAGGCGCCGTGCATCAGCATCGCCGCCTCCAGGGTGAGCTGGGGCGAGAATCCGGCGAAGACCGTGCGATTGCTCGGGGGCGTGCCGGTCTTGAAGTCGACGATGCAGTAGCCGCCGTCGGCGCGGGCCTCGATCCGGTCGGCGCGGGCCGAGAGGGTGAAGGTCCGCTCGCCGAGCGGGATCGTGAGCTTTCCGGATCGCTCGGCGTGGATCGCCCGCAGGCCCTGGCGCTGGCTCGCCTCCCATTCGAGGAAGGCCACCGCCATCCGCTCGTAGCGGGGAAACCACTCGGCGTAGAGTTCCGGATACTGGTCCTGAAGCGGTCCGAAGGCTTCGAAGGCGATGGTGTAGAGCAGGGTCTCCGCATCCGTCGGCAGCGGGCCGGGATGGGCGGCGGAAAAATCGCCGAGGATCTTGTGAATCAAGCTGCCACGCTCGGCCGCACCCGGCACCACGGCCATCGGCTCCAGCGCTTCCAATCCCAAAATGTGCCGGGCGAAGATCGAGTAGGGGTCGCGCACCAGGGTTTCGATCTCGGTGACGCTGAGCCGCTCCGGGAACAGGGCCGGGTCGGGTCGCGGCGCGGGCCGCGTCAGGCG
>JAGTAM010000577.1 GCA_023422485.1 Pseudomonadota bacterium
CGTCATGACGACGGCCTCCGTCCGCGCGCAGGAGGGCAAGCCGTCCGAGGCCTCGAAGCCTTCCGGCGCCGCCGGTTCGGCTGAGCCCGCCTCCTTCGCCTACGAGGGCAAGGATTCCGGGCTGACGGGGCTCGGCGATCGGCCGCTGGTGGCCGAGACGCCGGCGCACCTGCTCGATGACGACACCACGCCGATCTCGAAATTCTTCATCCGCTGCAACGGACAGGTACCAGAGCAGGCATCCGATGCGGAGAACTGGGCCTTGACGATCGACGGCGAGGTCGAGGCGCCCATGGTCCTCTCACTCATGGAGCTGAAACAGCGCTTCAAGCCCAGGACCTACCGCATGGTGCTGGAATGCGGCGGCAACGGCCGGGCGTTCTTCCAGCCGTCAACGCGCGGCAACCAGTGGACCAATGGCGGTGCCGGCTGCGCGGAATGGACCGGCATCCCGCTGAGCGAGGTGCTCCGGGCGGCCAAGGTGAAGCCGACGGCGAAGTACACGGCCCATCACGGCGCGGATCCCCATCTCTCGGGCGACGCCAAGAAGGACAGCCTGTCGCGCGGCATGCCGGTCACGAAGGCGATGGACGAGCACAACCTCCTTGTCTTCGCGATGAACGGCGAGCCGCTGCCGAACATCCATGGCGGCCCCCTGCGGCTGGTCGTGCCCGGATGGCCGGGCTCGCTGTCCCACAAGTGGCTGACGCGGATCACTCTGCGCGACCGGGAGCACGACGGCCAGGGCATGACCGGCCACTCGTACCGCCTGCCGGAGCGACCTCTGGTGCCCGGATCGAAGGGCGACGGCGTGCCCTTCCGCATTCTCGAGTCGATGCCGGTCAGGGCCGTGACCACGTCGCCGGCGAACGGCACACGGCTGCCGGCAGGTGTGCACGACCTCGACCTGCGCGGCGCGGCCTGGGGCGGCGACGTTCCGATCGCCCGCGTCGATGTCAGCATCGACGGCGGTCAGACCTGGACCGAGGCAACGCTCGCGCCTCTGAGAAATCGCTACGACTGGCACCGCTGGACGGCGCGGCTCAAGCTTCCGTCCGACGGCTATTACGAGATCTTCGCTCGCGCGACCGACGTCAACGGTCGGACGCAGCCGACTCTGGCGACCAACTGGAATCCACAAGGCTACGGCGGCAACGCCCAGCACCGCATCGCGATCCTTGTGGGCTGAGCCGATGTCGATCCGTACCCTGATCGCCGCTGCCGCGCTCCTGCTCGCCGCGGTCGCGCTCCCGGCATCGATCCAGCCAGCGGCGGCGCGGGAGGAAAGCGCGGAGGCGCTTCCCGCCGCGCCCGGCCGCGACGAGGCCTTCGTCACCTGTTCAGCCTGCCATGCCTACCGCCTCGTCGCGGCCCAGGGCTTGAGCCGTGAACGCTGGGACGAGACCATCACGCTCATGTCCGAGAAGCACGGCATGCCGAAGCTCGAGGACGACGAGCGTCGGGTCGTCCTCGACTACTTGGCCAAAGCACACCCGCCGAAGAGGGCAACCGGGACGGGTGGATTCCAAGTCCCCTTCGCACCGCAATAGGCCTCTCTTCCCAGAGGGGCATCTCCCGATGTGTCGAGCAAGCACGTACCAAGGTCCCAAGGATATTCTGCGATCTCGAAATAGCCCGACGTTTCGGATTCCTCCAGGACCGACTGATCGCCCAACAGGCGTTTCGCTTGATCAAACACTTGATGATCTCGGAAAGACTTTCAAAAGGTGCTATCGAGAGTAGATACCGACCAGATTGAATCGTCCCACACCGACACCGGCCTCGCCCAGAGCTTGCACCCGCACGGCCACGTCTTCCGCCTGCCGCACCAGCTCGCCGACGGCTGGGAGCCCTGCTGGCGCGACACGGCGCAGATCCCGGAAGGGCGCGGCGGCCAGATCGCTTTCGTGGCCGGCAATTCCGGCCGGCGGCTCCCGAGCGCGACCGTGCTGAAGCGGTTCGAGACCGGGCTGTGGACGAGCTTCGAGGTGAGCTAATTGCCCTCACCGGGGCGGCGGGAAGGTCCAGAAGAACGCACCCGCGCGCCCGCCCTGGAACGAGGCCTGCCGCGTGAGGAAGCGGCACTCCGCCGCCAGGGCAGCCTCACTCCAGCCGGTGCAGGAGATCATCTTCAGGGAGACGGGATCGTAGTCGAGGCGGTGCTCGGGGGGAGAGCGCACCATCAGGCCCGAGGGCAGCACGACGCAGTGATAGACCCGGAGCGCGCAGGGCAGCCGCCGGGCCCGCTCGAAGTTGCGGCGGAAGGTTTCGGGATTGTCGCCGGGGAGCCCCAGGATGATCTCGACGGCGAGACTCGCCACCGCATCGAGCTTCGCAAAAGTCTCGTCGAAGCGCCGCTCGTCGTAGGTTCGATCGACATGGGCCAGCACCGCGTTGTCGAAGCTCTGCAGGCCGATGCCAACATAGGCGTTGCTGACGGTGGCCAGGAAATCGAGATGCTCCTGGCGCACCGCCGCCGGATAGACCTCGCAGATCAGTCCGCGGCGCTCGAAGAACCCGCTCTCCTCGGCCGCCTGCCGCAGGTTGAGGAAGGCGTTGCGGTTGAGATTCAGCCCGGCATCGACGAGGAGCGCCGCATAGACCTCGTGGCCGGCGATCGCGTCGAACTCCCGCGTCAGGTGATCGACGGCGCGCACGCGCTTGGGCGATTCCATCGTCCCCCACTCGCAGAACGAGCAGGTGAAGGGGCATCCCCGGTAGGTCTGGAGCACGCCCAGGCCGCCATGCTGCACGAGGTTCAGCGCATAGGGCGAGGCGAGGCTGTCGAGATTGGCCAGCGGCCGCGCCGGGGTCTCGCGCCAGCCCTCGCCGTCGCGGATTGCGACGCCGCGCAGGGCGCCCAGCGCGGCCGGCGTGCGGTGTTCGAGCGACACGATTTCGAGGAAGGTCTCCTCGCCCTCGTTGATGACGAGGACGTCGATGTCGGCCGCCGCCGCTAGGAAGGGCGGGCGCGCGAACATGACCGGCCGGGCCGAGGGGCCGCCGAAGACGACGAGCCGGGCCGGATCGTCCTCCTTGATCAGCCCGGCGACGCGGCAGAGGAAGGGCAGCGACCAGAGATAGGCCGAGAAGCCGACGATGTCGGGGTCAAAAGCGGTGATCTCGCGGGCGACCCGCTCGGCGTCGCCGCCGGTGAGATCCCAGACCCGGCAGACGAGACCGGGAAGGGCGGCGGCGCGCAGGGTGGCCTCCACCATGCGCAGCCCGAGATTGGGCACGAAGCTCGGCATCGCCGGATCGCGCTCCGGGTACTGCGCCACCAGCGCGATGCGCAGACCGGAACGGACCGCGCTCATCGCGCCGCGGCCTGCCGCCACGAAGCGCGGGCTTGGGAGACGCGCTCGGGCTGGCGGGGGAAGGCCCACCAGAACTCACCGGCCTTGCCGCCGGCGGCGAGCGCCCGGCGGCGCAGTTCCGCCCGAGTGCGCGCCACCGCCTCCTCGCTCCAGCCCTCGCAGGAGCGCATCGTCAGCGTGTGCGGGTCGAAGCGGACGTTCCACTCGGGCCGGCTGCGGGTCAGCAGCGCGTCGGGCAGGACGAGGCAGTGATAGACCCGGACGCTCGCGGGCAGCGACAGGGCGTAGTCGAGGGTGCGGAAGAACCCCTCCGGCGTGTCGCCGGGCAGCACGGCGATGATCTGCAGCTCGATGTTGGTGATGCGGGCCAGCGCTCGCACCGCCGCCTCGAAGCGGGGCGAGTCCGACGGGCGGTCGTGCAGGCGCAGCACCGCCGGGTCCATCGACTGCATCCCGACGCCGAGATAGGCGGTGCCGATCTCCTCGATGAAGGCGAGATGCTCGTCGCGCACGATCGACGGATAGATCTCCGCCCAGAACAGCGTCTCCTTGAGGAAGCCCGAGCGCTGGTTGGCGAGCCGAAGGTTGCGGAAGGCGCCGATGTTCAGGTTGAGGCCGGCATCGAGCAGGAACACCGCCGGCGCTTCCAGGGTGCGGAAGGCATCGAGCTCGCGGGCGATGTAATCGGCCGAGAAAGAGGCCTTGCTGTTCTCCTTCGTGCCCC
>JAGTAM010000681.1 GCA_023422485.1 Pseudomonadota bacterium
ACGAGATCGCGGTCGCCGCCTTCATCCGCGGCGCGATCCCGTTCTACGGCATCGCCGAATTGGTGGAGCGGGCGGTCGAGCATTTCGCCGCGGAGTTCCGCCGCGCCCCGGAGGACGTCGAGGAGGCGCTGGCCATCGACGCGCGGGTGCGCGCCTGGAGCCTGGAGGGTGTGCCCGCCTCCCGCGCAGCCGGCTGAGACCGAAATTAACCTTTACGAAGTGTTGTCGGGGATGGACGGCCCGGCTCCACGGGTCGCGGGCACGATTACATCTCGCACTCGAACGTGAGGCGTGCGACGATCCGCAACTTGCCGGCTGTGGGTCCGCTCTGCCAGGGCGGACGGTCAAGACCGGATTCGCGCCCCACGTGCACGGATCTCCCAACGCGTATCGCGGCCTGAAGGATGATGGCCATGGAATTTTTGAGCGGAATGGGCGGAAACGCCGCCGGCTTCTTCGGCGCGGTGATCCCGTTCCTCATCGTGCTGACGATCGTCGTGTTCGTGCACGAGATGGGGCACTTCCTGGTCGGGCGCTGGTGCGGAGTCGGCGTCACCGCCTTCTCCATCGGCTTCGGCCCCGAGGTCATCGGCTTCACCGACCGGCGGGGGACCCGCTGGAAGCTCTCCGCGATCCCGCTCGGCGGCTACGTGAAATTCGTCGGCGACGCCAACGGCGCCAGCGTGCCCGATCCCGAGGCGGTCGCCCGGATGAACCCGCACGAGCGGGCGATCAGCTTCCCGACCCAGCCGGTCGCCAAGCGCGCGGCCATCGTCGCCGCCGGCCCCATCGCCAACTTCATCCTGGCGATCGCCGTCTTCGCCGGTGCGATCTATTTCACCGGCCGCTACGAGACGCCGGCCCGCGTCGAGGCTGTGCAGCCGAACAGTGCCGCCGCGCGAGCCGGCTTCCAGCCCGGCGACGTGATCCGCTCGATCGACGGCGAGCCGGTCAAGACCTTCAATCAGATGCAGCGCGTCGTCTCGGCCGCCGCCGGCTCCTCCCTGTCGATCACCGTCGATCGCGGGAGCGAGGTGCAGACGCTGACCGCCGTGCCGGACATGATCGAGGAGCGCACGCCCTTCGGCCGCCACCGCTTCGGCCGGCTCGGCATCAACGGGCCGAAGGCCGATGCGGCCAAGCTGGTGCATTACGGCCCCTTCGAATCCCTGAAACTGGGCGTCCACGAGACGGCCTTCGTCGTGGAGCGCACCTTCGACTACATCGGCAAGCTCGTCACCGGGCGCGAATCCGCCGACCAGCTCTCCGGCCCGATCGGCATTGCCCGGGTCTCCGGCGAGGTCGCGCGCGTGGGCGGCGTCGGCGGGCTGATCGGGCTGGTCGCGCTCTTGTCGGTCTCGATCGGCCTCCTGAACCTGTTCCCGATCCCGCTCCTCGATGGCGGACACCTGATGTTCTACGCCTTCGAGGCGGTGCGCGGCCGACCGCTGAGCGAGCGGGCGCAGGAGATCGGCTTCCGCATCGGGCTGGCCTTCGTGCTGATGCTGATGCTGTTCGCGGCCTGGAACGACATCCTCAACCTGGGCGCCTCTCTGAGCCAGCGCGGAACCTGACGCACGGAGCCCTCTCCCGCCAGGATCTGCTGCCCGAATCGGCGGCCCGGCGAACCCGCCGGGCCGTTCGCGTTCGGGGTTAATGCCGGCTTGCCGCGATGGGAACACGAACCGGAAAGTCCTGCTCGGCATCATATTTACGCCCTATTCACGCTAATCAAAGATCGCTCGTAAAGGCGCTTCGCCGTTAAGTGGCGCGAAGGCCACGACCCCCCAAAATCCCGGTATGTCGGACGGCCCTCGCGTTTGCTTCGTGGGGGAATCCCGATACAAGCGTGGCCGGGACCAGAGGGCGGCGAGCCTTAAGGGCGGCCGCCCGCGGGTGCGAACCCGTGCTGAGATAAAAAGAGACGGGCGATTACATGATGTCGATGACGGGAAAGCGCCGGCGAAAGTCGGCGGAGCGTGCCATCGTTCTGGTCGCCACCGCCGCCAGCGTGATCCTCGGCGGCGCGGCCGCACAGGCGCAGCAGATCGTCGTCGAAGGCAACCGCCGAGTCGACGCCGACACCATCCGCTCCTACGTCACCGGCACCGCCTCCGGATCGCCCGAGGAGGCGCGGCGCAATCTTCTCGCCACCGGCCTCTTCTCCGACGTGCAGGTCTCCGGCCGCGGCGGCACCACCGTGGTGCGCGTGCGTGAGAACAACGTGGTGGGCCGCGTCTTCTTCGAGGGCAACAAGAAGATCGAGAAGGCCACTCTCGAGAGCGTCGTCGAGACCAAGGACCGCGGCGCCCTGAGCCCGGCGGTGATCGCCGCCGACGTCGAGCGCATCCGCGACGTCTACAAGCGCTCGGGCCGTGGCACCGCCAAGGTCAGCTACCGCACCGTCGACCTTCCCACCGGCCGCGCGGACGTCGTCTTCACCATCGACGAGGGCGACAAGACCGGCATCCGCGCCATCAACTTCGTCGGCAACAGCATCTACTCGGAAAGGACCCTCAAGGGTCTGATGTCCTCCTCCGAGATGAACTTCCTCTCGTTCATCAAGACCTCCGACGTCTACGATCCCGACCGCATCTCGGCCGACCTCGACGTGGTGCGCCGCTACTACCTCAAGAACGGCTACGCCGACTTCCGCGTCGTGAACGCCGATGCCCGCTACGTCGAGGCTGGCGATGAGGCCGGCTGGGTCATCACCGTCACCGTCGAGGAAGGCGCGCAGTACACCGTCGGCGCGGTGGCCGTTGACCCGCGCATCCCCGGTATCGACCGCGAGGCGCTCGACGGGCAGATCCGCGCCCAGGTCGGCGACGTCTACAACGCCGAGGATGTCGAGAAGACGCTCGTCGGCGTCACCAACGAGGTCAACCGCCAGGGCTATCCCTTCGCCCAGGTGCGCCCCACCGGTCAGCGCGACCGCGCCACCCATCAGGTGGCCCTCGGCTTCGTGGTCGAGGACGGCCCGCGCGTCTACGTCGAGCGCATCAACATCCGCGGCAACACCCGTACCCGCGACTACGTCATCCGGCGCGAACTCGACCTGACTGAGGGCGACGCCTATAACCGGGTGCTGGTCGATCGCGCCGAGCGCCGCCTGAACGGGCTGGGCTTCTTCAAGAAGGTCCGCTTCTCCAACGAGCCCGGCACGGCGCCGGACCGGGTCATCGTCAACATCGACGTCGAGGATCAGCCCACGGGTTCGTTCTCGGTGGCGGGCGGCTACTCCACCCAGGACGGCATCATCGGCGAGGTCTCGGTCTCCGAGTCGAACTTCCTCGGCCGCGGCCAGTACGTGCGCCTCGCGGTGCAGGGCGGCCAGTACGCCCGCGGCATCGACTTCTCCTTCACCGAGCCGTACTTCCTCGGCTACCGCCTCGCGGCCGGCTTCGACGCCTTCTACAAGTATTCCGACCTGACCCGCTGGTCGCGCTACGAGACGACCGTCTACGGCGGTCAGCTCCGCCTCGGCCTGCCGATCACCGAGGAATTCGGCGTCACCTTCCGCTACTCGCTCTACAACACCGAGCTGCGGGTCCCGAACACCATCAAGCGGCCCTACAACGACTGCTCGGTGGCGATCCCCGGCTACACCGCTATCAATCCGGCTGGAACGATCGATCCGGCGAGCGGGCGTGACGTGGGTGGCCTTCCGGCCTATCCGAACTGCGCCTTCGACGGCGAGGCCTCGATCGCGCTCAAGGGCCAGCAGGGCAGCGTGCTGACCTCGCTCGCGGGCGTCACCCTGGCCTACTCGACCCTCGACAACCTGCAGCGGCCCACCAACGGCTTCTACGGCGAGCTGAAGCCCGACATCGCCGGCATCGGCGGTGACTCCAAGTTCTTCCGCGTGACGGGCGACGCCCGCTACTACAAGGAACTGTGGGAGGACGTGGTCGGCTTCGTGCGCCTCCAGGGCGGTCACATCTCGGCGCTGGACAACCAGCCGCTGCGCATCACCGACCAGTTCTTCCTCGGCCCGTCGCTGGTCCGCGGCTTCGCTCCGAACGGCCTCGGCCCGCGCGACGTCGGCATCGCCGATGCCCGCTCCAACGCCATCGGCGGCACGACCTACTTCGGCGCCACGGTCGAGGTTCAGTTCCCGATCTGGGGTCTGCCCAAGGATCTCGGCCTGAAGGGCGCGGTCTTCGCCGATGCCGGTACGCTGTTCGGCTATGACGGCCGCCGCAACTTCGACGTGAACCGCGACGGCTTCATCAACGGCTTCGCACCGGGATCGGGCTGCAACTACACGAACTTCGGCGCCAGCGCGATCAAGGTCGAGCCGGAATGCGTGAACGTCCGCGACAAGCCGACGATCCGCTCCTCGGTCGGCGCCTCGATCCTGTGGAACTCGCCGCTCGGCCCGATCCGCTTCGACTACGCCTACGCGCTGTCCAAGGACGAGGGTGTCCAGACGGCTCTGGGCAAGGTCGGCAAGGACCAGACCCAGGCGTTCCGCTTCTCCGGCGGCTCGCGCTTCTGATCCACGACACGCTCGCTTGAAAGAGCCGTGCTCGACCGTCACCGGTCGGGCACGGCTCTTTCGTTTTGTCGCACACCCTCCGTTCCGTCCCGGGCGGGTGCCACCTTCCGGCGAAGAGCGCTATAGCGGCGCTCGGACCCCTCCCCCTGCCGGCATCGTCGAACCGCATGTCAGATCCCGTCTTCATCGCGCCGAAAGGCGGCCTGACCCTCGGCGCCGTCGCAGAGGCCTGCGGCGTGCCGCTCCCCGAGGGTGCCGACCCGGCGCAGGCGGTGACCGGGGCCGCGCCCCTCGAAACCGCGGGTCCGAGCGAACTCGCCTACATGGACAACGCCCGCTACGGCGAGGCGCTGGCCACGACGCGGGCGCTGGCCTGCCTCGTCTCGCCGCGCTTCGCCCCGCGGGTTCCGTCCGGCACGATCGCCCTCGTCACCCGCGATCCCTACCGCGCCTATGCCGGGCTGCTGGCCCGCCTCTACGAGGAAGCGATGCGGCCGGGCTCGCTGTTTGCCGCGAGCGGGATCTCCCCCGGCGCCCATGTCCATCCGCAGGCGCGGCTGGAGGACGGGGTGCGCGTCGATCCCGGCGCCGTCGTCGGCCCCGGCGCCGAAATCGGCTCCGGTACGGTGCTCGGCCCCAACGCCGTGGTCGGGCCCAACGTGCGGATCGGCCGCGACTGCTCCATCGGTGCGGGCGCGACCCTGACCCACGCGCTCGTCGGCAACCGCGTCATCGTCCATCCCGGAGCCCGGATCGGCCAGGACGGGTTCGGCTTCGCCATGGGCGCGGGCGGCCACCTCAAGGTGCCGCAGGTCGGCCGCGTCATCATCCAGGACGATGTCGAGATCGGCGCCAACACCACCATCGACCGGGGCGCCTCGCGCGACACGGTGGTCGGCGAGGGGACCAAGATCGATAACCTCGTGCAGATCGCCCACAACGTGGTGATCGGCCGCCACTGCGTGATCGTCTCGGGCGTCGGCATCTCCGGGTCGGCCACCCTGGAGGATTACGTGGTGCTCGGCGGCCAGGTCGGCGTGGTCGGGCACCTGCGCATCGGCATGGGCTCGCAGATCGCCGGCTCGACGACGCTCGAGGATTTCGTGGTGCTCGGTGGCCAGGTCGGTCTCGCCGGCCACCTGACGGTCGGCATGGGCGCGCAGGTCGCGGCCCAGAGCGGCGTCGCCGGCGACATTCCGCGGGGGGCGCGCTATGGCG
>JAGTAM010000682.1 GCA_023422485.1 Pseudomonadota bacterium
GCCACGGCCCGCGCGCCTCCGTTTCCGCCGCCACCCCGGTTCTGGCCCTGCGCCAGGCCGACCCGCTGGCCGAGGGCGTGGACGACCTCGTGCGCGACCTGACCGGCGATGGCCTGCGGGTTCATGCCTGCGGCGGCCCCCTCGGCACGCTGCCCTGGCTCGGCGACGGCCATCCGGCCTGCGATCCCATCGCCATGCTGGTGCCGGCCTACCGCGCCATCGAGGCGGAGGCCCGCCGCCGCGGCCTCGACCCGGACAAGCCGGCCGGCCTCACCAAGGTGACGGAGACGTTGTGATGAATCCGGATTTCGAGAAGGCGAGCCTTTTCGCGGGTCGAGGGCAGAGCCCTGGGATACCCTCGGGGCGCTGCCCCGATACGCTGCCAAGGGGATGATCCCTTTGGGGTCCCACGATCATCAGGCAATCCACGCCGAGCGCATCTTCGACGGTGAACGGATGCTGCGCGACCGGTTCGTCGTGCTGCGCGGCGGGCGGATCGCCGACGTCACCGCCGGGCCGCCCGCCGACCTGCCCCTCGTCCGGCTGCCAGCGGGCGCGGTGCTTGCCCCGGGCTTCATCGATTGTCAGGTCAATGGCGGCGGCGGGGTGCTCCTCAACGACGATTCCAGCGTCGCCGGCATCGCCCGGATCGCGGCGGCGCACCGGACGGGCGGCACCACCGCCCTGCTGCCCACCCTCATCACCGACACGCGGCCGGCGATCCGGGCGGCGATCGAGGGCGTGGCCGAAGCGATCCGTGCGGGCGTTCCCGGCATCCTCGGCATCCACCTCGAAGGGCCTTTCTTGAGCCCGCAGCGGATCGGCATCCACGATCCCGGCCGCCTCGCCGAATTCGGACCCGGCGACGCCGAGCTGCTCACCGGATTGGGGCAGCGCGGACTCACCCTGGTGACGCTGGCGCCCGAACAGGTGCCGGCCGGCGCGGTGGCCGACCTCGTCGCCCGCGGCGCACGGGTCTGCGCCGGGCATACGGCGGATGCGGGCCCCGCGATCCGGGCGGCGATGGCGGAGGGGCTCACCGGCTTCACCCATCTGTTCAACGCGATGTCGCAGATCGGCCCGCGCGAGGCCGGCGCGGTCGGCGTCGCCCTCGCGGAAGCGGCGACGTTTGCCGGGATCATCGCCGACGGCCACCATGTCGGCGCCGACCAGCTCCGGCTGGCCCTGCGCCTCAAGGGGCGCGAGCGGCTGATGCTGGTGAGCGACGCCATGCCGCCGGTCGGCGACAGCCGCGCGGACGCCGCCTTCACCCTGTTCGGCCGCCGGATCGTCCGAACCGGCGACCGCCTGACCGGCGAGGACGGCACCCTGGCGGGCGCGGCGATCACCATGGCGCAGGCCGTGCGTCACATGAGCACCCACGGCGGCGCCTCCCTGGAAGAGGCCCTGGCCATGGCCTCGCTCACCCCGGCCCGCTTCCTCGGACTCGACGCGCGGCTCGGCCGGATCGCGCCCGGCTTTGCTGCCGATCTCGTCGCGCTCTCCACCGACGGGGACGTGGTCGACACCTGGATCGGCGGGCAACGAGCCCCCTGAACGGTCTCAGCTCCGTCGTCGCCTGATGTCGCAGGGGCGAACCCTGCGCGTTGCGGGAACGTTGGCGCGGCGCCATTCGACGGAAGCGACCGTGCCGGACAGACCCATCGCCGACTACGCCGTGATCGGCGATACCTGCACCACGGCCCTCATCGCCCGCGACGGTTCGCTCGACTGGCTGTGCTGGCCCCGGCACGACAGTCCGGCGGTGTTCCTGGCCCTGCTCGACAGTGAGCGCGGCGGCTCCTGCCGCCTCGTCCTTGAGGATTTGCGCCAGACCACCCGCCGCTACCTGCCCGGCACCAACATCCTCGAGACCACCTTCGTCACCGCCACCGGCCGGGCAGTGCTCACCGATTTCATGCCGCTCCATCCCCTCGAATCCGTGCCGGAGGAGGGGCCGGACGGCCGCGCCCAGGGCCAGGTGATGCGTCGCCTCGCCTGCGTTTCGGGCCGGGTCTCCGGCCACTGGCGCGTGAGTCCGAGCTTCGACTATGCCCGCGCCGCGACCGAGGCCTCGGCGGAAAGCGAGACCTGTGTCCGCTTTCGCGGCGGCGGTGACGCGATCCGCGCTGCCTGCACCCGGCCGCTCGCCCATCGCGAGGGCGTCGCCACAGCGGAATTCGCGCTGACGGCCGGCGCCCGCGCCGACCTCGTGATCGCCCACGGCGAGGACGGGACGGCGGGGGAGGGGGTGCCCGACGCGGTCGATGCCTCGCTCGCCGCCACGCGGGCCTACTGGGAGGAATGGTCGGGACGCTGCACCTATGACGGGCCCTATCGCGAGACGGTCCTGCGCAGCGCGCTTACCCTCAAGCTCCTCACCCACGGCCCGTCGGGCGGCATCGTCGCCGCCGCGACCGCCGGCCTGCCCGAGGCGGTACCGGGCAACCGCAACTACGATTACCGCTACGTCTGGATGCGGGATGCGAGCTTCACCGTCACGGCCTTCGTCAACCTGGGCTACGACCGTGAGGCCGCCGAGTTCCTGCGCTTCCTGCGCGAGGCCGACTCCAGCCGGGGCCGCAACCTCCACCTGATGTACGCGCTCGGCGGTCCGGTGCCGCCGGAGGAGTGCCTCGACCACCTGCGCGGCTGGCGCGGCATCAAGCCGGTCCGGATCGGCAACGCGGCGGCGGATCAGGAGCAGTACGACATCTACGGCGAGTTTCTGGTGGCGCTGCACGGCTACCTGGAGGCGGTCGAGTACGATCCGCCGGTCAAGGTCAACGACCGCCTGCCCGAGGCGCTCGGCCACCTCACCGACCACATCCTGCGCGCCCGCCATGCCCCCGACCACAGCCTGTGGGAGATGCGCACGGAGAAGCGCCAGAGCCTGCACACCAAGGCGATGCTCTGGGTCGGCCTCGACCGCGCCGTGCAGATCGCCCGCTCCGATCGCAAGCACCGGCTCGCCGACGCGGAAACGATTGATCGGTGGGAGCAGGCCGCCGCCGAGATCCGCGCGGAGTATCACGCGCGCGGCTGGAATCCGTCGCGCGGTGCCTACACCATGGCCTACGGCGCGGACGACCTCGACGCGGCGGTGCTGCGCGCCGTGCTGTTCGACGCCTTCGACCCGGACGATCCGCGCGTCGCGCAAACCCTCGAACGCGTCGGCGCCGAACTCGGCGCGGGCGACCTCCTCTACCGCTACCGGATCGCCGACGGCTTGGAGGGCGACGAGGCGACCTTCACCGCCTGCGCCTTCTGGCGAGTCGGCTGCCTCGCGCTCGCCGGGCGCGGCAGCGAAGCGACCGCCCTGTTCGAGCGGCTGCTCGCGCGGGGCAACGATCTCGGCCTGTTCGCCGAGGAGATCGACGCGGAAACGGGCGAGCAGCGCGGGAACGTGCCCCAGGGCTTCACCCACATGGCGGTGATCAACCACGCCGTCCGCCTCGCCGCGGACGACGGCGGGACCCGGACCGACGAGCCGGATTGCCGGGCGGAGCCCGAGGTGGTCCCGGCGTGACGCGCCCGACGTGACTCGCCTGACGTGACTTGCCGCACCAGACCTGTCCGACGACGTGACCTGGCCGGCGCGATCCGCGTCGATCGACACAAACCGGACCGATTGTCGGGTTAACCCTTCGTCCGAGGGGGCGGCGATGCGGAGGCGATCCGATGCGAAGCTACAACCTGTTCCGC
>JAGTAM010000160.1 GCA_023422485.1 Pseudomonadota bacterium
AGCGCCGAGGTCGCCTGCCAGCTCTGGAGCATGGCGACGGCCAACCTGCGCGATGCCCAGGATCTGACGCTCCTGCTCGGTCGCCGCTCCGCCCAGGAACGTCTTGCCGCCTTCCTGATCGAGGTCGACGGACGCTTCGGCCGCACCGGCACCTTCGCCCTGCCGATGACCCGGCGCGACATCGCCGATTATCTCGGCCTCACCATCGAGACCGTGTCCCGGACCTTCTCGCAGCTCGAAGAGGAGGGCGCGCTGCGGCGCGCGGGAGGCCGGCAGATCACCCTCCACCGGGCCCGCCTGCGCCACGTGGTCGAGACCTGAGCCCGTTTCCGGTTGATGGCTTCGGCTTTTGTCCGATGCCGTCATCGCGAGCGAAGCCGAAGCGATCCGGAGCGCGACGTCTGCGGATTGTGCAAAGTCCTGGATTGCTTTCGCTTGCGTCTCGCAAGGACGAGGGAACAGACCGCGGTCATCGAGCGGATGCCGTAGGAGCCGGGCGAGGTCCCTCGTGCCGGGCGGTGCGGCCGCCGGCGGTCAATGAGCGAGGAACAGCGGCACCGGCGGGCGTGTCAGGAGGGCGTGGGTCACGCCGCCGAGGAACCACTCCTTCAGACGCGAATGCCGGTAGGCGCCCATCACCAGCATCTCCGCCCCGACCAGGCCGACCTGCCGCCTCAGGGTCTGCGCGGCGTCGCCCTCGACCGGCACGTTGGTCACCGACACGGTCACGCCGTGGCGGGCGAGGTGCGGCGCGAATTCGGCGCCCGCGACCGTGGTCGAGAGATCCTTCTCGCCGACCACCGACACGATCTCGACCGCCTCGGCCGCACGCAGGAAAGGCAGCGCGTCGTTGGCGGCCCGTGCAGCCTGGGCGCTGCCGTCCCAGGCCAGGACGATCCGGCGGGCCGAGAACACGTCGCAGCCGGCGGGCACCACGAGGAGCGGCCGCCCGCTCCCGAACAGAACCCCGTCGATCAGGTCGCGGTCGAGATCGACCTCCCGCGCTTCGGCGTCCAGAATGGTCAGATCACTGAGCCGGGCGCGGGCGGTGAGCCGTCCGACGAGTTCCGGATAGGCCAGCGCGGGCACCTCGATCGAGCAGGTCACGCCCTCCAGCGTGGCCTCCGTCGCAGCGCGCTCGGCAATGGCCCGCGCACGGGCGCTCAGGCGCCGGTTTTCCTGCGCGATCAGGTCGTTGACGAACCCCCATCCCGAGCCGCCGACGAGCGTGAGGCGGCGGGCGGCCGATTGGACCGTGAGGTGGGCGCCGCTCGTCCCGGCGAGCGACAGGGCGAACCCGAGCGCGGTCGCCGTCTCGTCGCCGCGGCCCTCTTCGGTCAATCCGACGAGGATGTCGCGCAGGCCCGCGAGAGCGGCGGACGGTGGGTTCGGCATTGTCTTCCTCCGAGGCGAGAACGGCCCGGAGAGTGCCGCACCGACGAAGCGTCGCCTTGATCCAGCGCAAGTCCGGGCTCTGCAGTCCGGGCTCTGCGGCGAAGATCGGCGAAGACCGGCGGAGGGGGGGCGTCCCTCGGCGCCCCCGGCAGGCGGGGCCTCGATCCCCCGCGGGGCGATGCTGGCGTGGCCTGGCGCCCGCAGCCTTGAGGTGGATCAAGGCACCGCCTGCCGGGCGCGCCAGGATGCGCCTGCCATCCAAGGACGGGAGCGAGTGATGAGTGTGGTGCTTCAATCCATCGACATCGAGACGGTGCGCGTCGTGCGGGGGCCAGCCGGATCGGGGGCCCGCGGCGAGGTGGCTTCCAGGGCCGGCGCCCGGCCTGCCGCGCCCGCCGCGGCGACGGTCGTCACGAACATCGCACGCTACCGCACCATTCCCAGCCTGCAGGCGCTCGCACTGGCCGTTCTGGCCTCGGCGGTGACGCCGGCGCTGATCTGGCTGGTGGTCGGATCCTGAGCGCGCTTTCCGACGAAGTGGATGCCGGTGCGTCGACGGAACTCGCGACACAACAAGGACCGAGCGTCGTTGATCTGATGCCGTCAGGTCGAGCGCGGCTCTCGAGCGTCGTCCCGAAAGGTGGCCGCCGGATTTCGGAAAAAGACGATGCGAAAACAATGAACTAGAGCAGCGTCCCGAAAGGTGCCCATTGGCTTTCGGAACGGACGATGCTCTCGACACTTCGCAGCGAGGAGGCCGGAGATGGACGACGTCACCGTGCGCCAGCACGTCCTCGACGAACTGGAACTCGCGCCGATGATCGATGCGGCGCAGATCGGGGTCGCGGTCGAGAACGGTGTCGTGACCCTCAGCGGGCATGTGCGGAACTACGCCGAGAAGGGGATCGTCGAGCGGGTCGCCCTGCGGGTTCGCGGTGTCCGCGCCGTGGTAGAGCAGATCGAGGTCCGCTATCCGGACAATCCGCGGATCGGCGACGAGGCGCTGGCCGACCGCTGCGCGCGGGTGCTGGAATGGGACGTGCAGATCCCGGAGCGATCCGTCTCGCTCAAGGTCGAGCGCGGCTGCGTCACGCTCCAGGGCAGCGTGCCGCACTACTATCAGAAGGCGGCCGTGGACAAAGCCCTGCGCCGCCTCGCCGGCGTCACCGACATCGTCAACCTCATCGCCGTGACGCCGTCGGCCGAGGCCACCGAGGTCGAGGCCCGCATCCGCGCGGCGCTGAAGCGGAGCGCGAAGGCGCCCGACACGATCCGGGTCCGAGTCGAGGGCGGCAAGGTGATCCTCGACGGCTGCGTCGATGTCTGGCGCGAGCGCGAACTGGCCGAGCGGGCGGCGTGGTCGGTCCCCGGCGTGTCCGCCGTCGAGGACCGTCTGACGGTCGCCTGAGACGCGCCCAGGCGGGCCCTCGCGTTGGCTCGAGGTTCGGGCCCCGGCGGCGAAGCAGGAGGCCGGCCGGGCCCGCTGGCGGGAGACAATCTGGGGAGTGGTCATGACGATCCGCACCATCATGGTCTCGGTCGATCTCGGCGCCGCGGCGGCGGACCGGGTCCAACTCGCCGCGGGGCTCGCCGAACGCCTTCCGGCGCGGCTCATCGGGGTCGGCGCCTGCCCTGTACCCAGCTTCCTGCCGGTGGGCGACATGCTGGCGGTCGAGCGGATCTACGAGGACGAGGAGCAGCGGGCGCGCGAGCAGCTCGAGGGGGCGAAGGCGCTGTTCGATCGCGAGGCGGGTGCGCTGCCCCGAACCGAGTGGCGCTCGGCGCTGGCCGAGCCCCTCGCCTACCATGCCGAGCAGGCCCGCGAAGCCGACCTCGTGGTCGTCGGCCGGCAGGGACCGGCGGAAGGCGATCCCGGGCCGATGGCGGTCCCGACCGGCGCCGTGCTCATGGCGGTCGGCCGTCCCGTGCTGGTGGTGCCGCCCGGTCTCGAACGGCTCGGGCTCGGATGCGCCGTCGTGGCCTGGAAGGACACCCGCGAGGCGCGGCGGGCCGTGCGCGACGCCCTGCCCCTTCTGAGCCGGGCGGAACGGATCTGCGTCGCCGCCGTGGGGCCCGACGCGCATCACGAGGGCGCCGAGGGGGTGGCAGCCTACCTCGCAGGGCACGGCCTCAAGGCCACGACGCACCTGCTGCCGGATCCGGTGATCGGCGCGGGCGACGCGCTGCTGCGCTTTGCCGGGCGCGAGGGCGCGGACCTCCTCGTGATGGGTGCCTACGGCCACAGCCGCCTGCGCGAGTGGATCTTCGGCGGCGCCACCCGCGACATCCTCCAGACGACGCCGATCTGCTGCCTGATGAGCCATTGAGGCGCCGCCCGGATC
>JAGTAM010000191.1 GCA_023422485.1 Pseudomonadota bacterium
CCGGAAAGATCCAGCCTCAGGAGGCCTGCAGGTTGACCGCGGCCGGCTTGCCGCTGCGGCGGTCGTTCTCGACGTCGAAGGTCACCTTCTGTCCCTCGACCAGGCCGCGCAGGCCCGCCTGCTGGACGGCGGAGATGTGGACGAACACGTCCTTGCCGCCGGTATCGGGCTGGATGAACCCGTAGCCCTTAATTTCGTCGAACCACTTCACGGTACCAGTATGCATCCGGGTTCCTCCTGCGCTCGCCGCGGCTCCCCGTGTGAAATGCGTCCCGCTCTCGGCCGAAAAGGCCGTCCCGTTCGTCAGAGCGACCGAGGAAATAAGCCGGTGCCGCGTCCCTTCCGGAGGCATCGAGGGCCTCGTCAGGGCGGCCACCGATCGACGAGGCATAGTTAGATTCGATGAGGCAACCTCGCAAGCGGTGCAAAGGTTTCCCTCGAACAAAGCCCGCCGTTCGAGGCGGAAATTCGTGGTAGAAACTTGGCCATTCGGGACGAGTAGGGTGCTGATCTGAGGATTCGTGTCATTTCGGCGCGGTCCGGCATTGTCGTGAGACCAACATTTGTTGAGCGCTAGCCAAGGGTGGTCCCGATATGGATGATTCGACCTTGGAATCTGAGCTGCGCGATCGACGATGGTTACTTGCATGGCCGCGCCCGGCATGACGATCGCGTCGGGCCGTCCCGGCTTCCCTGCGCGTTCGCTGTGTCCGCAAGCGCCCTGGCGCCTCACGGTGTCCGCGGGCCGTGCGCTCACGCTCATGTGAAGCAGCCATGAAAAAAGGGCCGGTTTCCCGGCCCTTCGCGTCGCGTCCGCCTCGGAGGCTGCGCTGTCACGGTGAGCGACCGCCGCGCGCTCCGAGGCGGCTGCAGGATCGGTTCTCGATCAGTAATCGTAGCCGCGGCGATTGTAGCCACCCCGGTCGAACCGGTCGCGATCGCGGAAGCGCTGCTCACGGTAATAGTCGTCCCGGTCGCGCATGCGCATCTCGCGGCGGTAATCGCGCTCGCGCTGGCCCCGGGACCGGAGATCGAAGCCGGGACCGTTCGGGCCGATCGTGATCGACTGCGCGGAAGCCGGCACCGCGGCGACCATCGCCGCCGCCACGACCGTGCCGGCGAGAAGGGTCGTCATGGTCTTCATCATGCCAATATGCTCCTTGAAGGATTTCGGGTCTAATGCATCGGTGCTGCCTGGGTTCCGGCATTGTCGGAATCAATCGATTCGTCGGGATAGACTGATCTCGGCCGGCGCAGCTCTCCGCGGAAGCGGGTTTCCTCGATCTTTGCTTTCCGGCCGCGTCGCCCTCGACGCAGAGGCTGGCCCGGCCGGCGGGCTGATGCGTGCCGCGGATCTTTCTGTCGCAGATCCTCTTTCGGCCCCGCGTGGTCGCGCGCTCCGCGGCGAGACATCGACGAAGCGCCGAGCCTGCCGCCTTCTGGTATGGGGTTCGACCCACGCATGGCCCGCCCCCGGCTCTTCGGCCGCGGCGGCCATCGTCCTGGTTCAGGCTTCGGAATCCACTCGCATGCCCGTCCGCCCGCTGATCCTCTATCCCGATGCGCGCCTGCACCGGGCCGCCGGTCCGGTCACCGCCCCCGGCGAGACGCTGCGCGCGCTCGCGGCGGACGTGCTCGACACCCTCGGTGCCGTCTCGGCGATGGGGCTGACCGCGATCCATATCGGGCAGCCGGAGCGGGTGGTGGTGATCCGCCTGCAGCCGGACGAGCCGCACGCGGTCTACATCGATCCCGTCGTCGTCTTCGCCTCGCCCGAGCGGGCCGCGCATCCGGAGGGAAGCGTCTCGATGCCGGGCGTGGTCGAGCCGGTGGAGCGGCCGGCCCGGATCCGGGTGCGCTACCGCGACCTCGACGGCGCCGAGCGGGAGGAGGAGGCCGAGGGCCTGCGCGCCGCCTGCCTGCAGCACGAGATCGACCAGCTCGACGGCCTGTTCTGGATCGACCGGCTGAGTCGGCTGCGCCGCGACCGGGTGCTCAAGCGCTACGCCAAGCTGCGGGCGCGGACGGAACCGTGAGGGCGGGCCGTCATGCGAGGAGCTTCATGCTATGGTCGCGCTCTCCACTGCGCTCTTCGCCCGTGAGCCGCCGATGCCCCGTCCCTCGTCTCGCCTGTCCCGGTCCGCCGCCCTGATCCTCGCCGGTATGGGCCTCTACGCCGCCGGCCTGGCCGGGTCCGCCGCGGCGCAGGGCACGGCCTCCGGCAATCGTTCCGGCGATCCGAAGGGGCCGGCAAGGCCCGAGGCGCAGAGGCCCGCGGCCGTGGTCGGCTGCACCTCGCTGGCCAACCTGCGCAGCCTCCTGCGCAGCACGGGGGAGGACCGGGCCGCCGCGCTCGCAGTCGCGACCGACCCGAAATCCGATCTCGGCTGCAGCCCCGTCGACCGCGCCGCGGTCCTGGGCCTGGCCGACCACGTCGCCCTCAACGGCCGCGCCTACGATTGCCTCACCCTGAAGGGTACGGCGGTGTGCCACTGGACGGTGGCGGGCGCCGTCACGCCGCCCGAGCGGCCGACCGGAAAGCCGGCCCGCGGCAAGTAGGTTTGCCGAGGGCATCGTCCCGAAAGGGGGCCGCCGGCTTTCGGGACGATGCTCCAGGTCCGGGGCGGCGCGTCAGAACCGCGCCGTGAGGAACAGGCGCAGGTTGCGGCCCGGCAGCAGGATCTCGTCCTTCTTGAACGAGGCCGAGTTGCGGATGTCGTCGTCGAGCAGGTTGCGGCCTTGCAGCCCGAGCGTCACCTCGGTGGCGCCGTAGACCGTCGGGTCGAGGATCTGGGTGTAGGCGAGTTCGGCCCGCAGGTCGTTCCAGCCCGGCGTCGTCGTCTCGAACGGGGCGATCTCCGTGTGGTCGAAGGCGTGGAGCAGGTTGATGCGCGCGAACCAGCCGTTGGCGCGCACGAAGGCACCGCCGCCGAGCCGGTGCGGCGGGATGCGCGGGACGTAGGAGCCGTCGTCGAACTGGGCGCGGACGAAGTCGTATTGCGCCTCGAGGCCCGCCCAGCCGTCGCCGACGGGCAGGAGATCGAGCTGGGCGGCGATCTCGGCGCCGTAGAAGCGGGCATTGGCCTGCGAGTAGACGACTTGGCGCAACTCGTCGCCGGAGCCGCAGGAGGCGAAGTCGTCGTCGCAGCGGTTGCCGGTGTCGCGCCGGTAGATGAAGCCGGTGTAGCGCGTGACGTAGCCGGTCGCATCGATGCGCAGCGGCCCGACGCCCCGGCGCAGGCTCAGCTCCAGCGTGCGCGCGCGCTCCAGCCGCAGGGTCGGGTCGCCGATCTCGTAGGTCGCGGAGGCGTGGTGAGGCCCCTGCGAGAACAGCTCGTAGCTCGTCGGCGCGCGCTCGAGATAGGAGCCGTTGAGGCTCGCCACGAAGCCGTAGGGCAGATCCTGCAGCGCGCCGAAGCTCGCGCTCTTGGGGGCGAAGCGGCGGGTCCGGGCGTAGCTGAAGGGGTCTCCGTCCGCCGGCAGGTAGCTCGGCGGAAACTGCGTGGCGATGCTGTTGAGCCGGTCGCCCTCGATGCGTCCCGCTGCCTGGAAGCGCAGGCCCCCGCCGACGGCCAGTTCCTCGAACAGGTAGCCGGCGAGCACCCGCGACTCGGTCGGCGGCAGGAAGGCTTCGAGCTGCGTGTTGAGCACCCGCCGGCTCGCCTGCACGCCGGCCGCGCCGGTGAGCGTGCCGAAGCCGGTCTCGACCGGCACATGCTGCGCCTCGAAGCGGGCCTCGACCTCGCGGTTCTTGAAGATCGCCTGCACGCCCTCGGCCCCGCCGCCATGGTCGTGATCGTGGTCGTCCCCATCCCCGTGGTCGTGGTGATCGTGCCCGATGCCGATCTCCTCGTGGCGGTAGACCGACGCCCCGGCCCAGAAGCGCAGCACCTCGAACGGACCGTCGAGCGGCCGGTACTCGCCGCGGGCGAGCACCCGGTCCTGGTTCGGCGT
>JAGTAM010000241.1 GCA_023422485.1 Pseudomonadota bacterium
CGACGAGCGGGGAGCCCTCGTGGCCGCGCAGCACGCCGGTCGAGAAGGTCCAGGCGACCTGGAGGTTCTTGACGTTGTTGGCGTTGATCTGGTCGAGCTTGGAATAGCGGGTGTTGGCGTAGTCGACGGTCTGAAGAACCTGCTCCGCCGGGTTGGCGATGCCCTTCATGACGCTTTCGTTGGCCAGGGCCGGGCTCGCAGCAGCGAGACCCGCACCGAGGGCGAGAAGATGTACCGCTCTCATGGATTCCTCCGACAGGTCTTATCGGCCGACGAACAGCAGCCCGCTGATCGCCCTAGATTGACCTGCTGTTTGCGACAGGGATGGTATTCGCTCCGGCAGCTCGCGATGGCCACTCGGTATTCAGGATAATCCTGTTTTCCCGGCAGCTTACCCGGCTGGTTCCGCATCCCTTAGCGGCCCCCTCAAACCGAAGCTTGAACGAACTCTAAGAAAATTTCCGGCGCCGTCAACTCGATTTCGCGCGTCGAATGTCGCAGACGACACAGCCTTTATCAGGAAATTTTCTCGACAAAGGGTCTTTTTTGCGATGCAAAATTTGATATGCAGCGCACACGTCTCAACTTTGCTTTGACGTTACAAGGATCCGGAGCGGCAGCCGAAATGCGCGGGGCGCATGGGCGAGCGGTATTTTCCCATTCGGCATGCAGATATAGCACTTTAATTCCTGCCAATGGGGCGTTCCCACGTGGCTTTCCGTGCCGCACCGCAAAACCGTTCGCGGACGAAACGAGTTTGGACGACCGGCCTCGGCTGCCTGAGCCCTGTGCGGCCACCGGGAAAATTTTGCACCGGACCCTTCCGCTTATCCTTAAGAGACAGGGGCCCTGCGCACGAAGAATCGGGGCAGCGGGCGTGCGAGAGCCGCTCGGCGACCGGGGCGACTCGGATCGCCAGCGCCCTTTGACCCGGACCGGCTCTTAGGATGCAACGATGCCGGGGAATCGCGCGGCCATGCTGCGACGGGTTTCATCGGCCCAGGCACGGTCGCGCTCCGGGCGCGGTCGCGCGAGAGGCAGGCTCGCCAGGAGGTGCGCCGGCCGGGGTGAGACCAGCAGCAGCCGGTCCGCGATCTCGATGGCCTCGGCAACGTTGTGCGTGACCATCAGGACGCTCGTGCCGGAGCGGACCACCGCGGCGACCACCAGGGCGCGCAGGGACGAAGCGGCCGCGTCGTCGAGCGAGACGAAGGGCTCATCGAGAACGAGAATGCGCGGCTCCAGCGCCAGCGCCCGCGCGAGCGCCACACGACGCTGCATTCCGAGCGACAGGGCGCCGGGATAGTGGGCACGCCACGTCGTGAGCCCAAGCGATTCGAACAGATCGTCGAGGTCGCGTCCCCGGCGCTGACGGGGCAGGCCGAGCCGGACATTCTGCTCGATGGTACGCCAGGGCAGCAGCCGCGGATCCTGGAACACCATGGCGATCCCCGCGCGGGACGGCTCGGGGCTGACGCTGCCTTCGAAGTCGCGGTCGAGGCCGAGCAGGATGCGCAAGGTGGTGGTCTTGCCCGCCCCCGAGGGGCCGATCAGGCAGGTGATCTCGCCGGCATGAAGCTCGAAGGCGAGGCCGCGCACCGCCTCCACAGCCTCGGTGCGGGCCTTTCGGTAGACCTTGCGATCCACCCGCACCGTCAGGAGCGGCGCGGGCCCGCCGCCGATCTCGCCCGTCGCCTCAGCGCCAGCGGCGGACATGGGCGTCGAGGGGCTGGAGGAGGAGAGCGTCGATGGCGAGCATCACGCTCATGAAGACGAGGCTGTAGCCGATCACCGCGGTGACGTCGAAGAGGGTGAAGTAGTAGTTGATGGCAAAGCCGACGCCGTTCGGGCGTCCGAGCAGCTCGACCACCAGCACGATCTTCCAGGCGAGCGAGATGCCGGAGCGCGCCGCCGCCACCATGAAGGGCTGGAGTTGCGGCAGCAGCACGTGGGCGATCCAGGTGCGCCGGTCGAAGCGGTAGGTCGTCGCCATCTCCTCCAGGCCCGGATCGAGGCCGCGGGCACCCTCGCGCATGATGACCGCGACGTTGGGCAGCTTGTTGAGCGCCACCGCGACGATGGCCGCAGTCTCGGTGAGCCCGAGCCAGACATAGGCCAGCACCGTGATGACGAGGGCCGGGGTGTTGAGGATGACGAGGAGCGGCGTATCCAGCAACCGGTCGGCCAGCCGCGAGCGGCCGAGGGCGATGCCGAGCAGCACCCCGAGGCTCATGGCGATCACGAAGGAGACAGCGACTCGCGCGAGCGTGACCCCGACATTGAAGAGCAGACTTCCGGACTCCGCCTCCCGCAGGACGAAGGCCAGCACCGCACTCGGCGCCGGCAGGGTCCGCGTGTCGGCGTAGACGGAGACGCCCTGCCAGAGGGCGAGGAGGACGCCGAGGGAGAGAAGGCGCGCGAGCAGGGCCATGCGCACGGTCAGTGGACCAGGACCGGGGCTGAAGCCGTCATCGCCGAGACGATCGCCAAGACTTCAGCCGTTGCCCGCGGCATCGAGATAGAGGTTCGGCGGCAATGTCTTGCCGACGCCGAGGAGCTGCGCGCCCGCGAGCCGGTCCAACGCCGCGTAGATGCGCTCGCCGTCCGCGCGCTCGG
The DNA here is from genome assembly GCA_023422485.1 of Pseudomonadota bacterium. Taxonomy (GTDB): domain Bacteria; phylum Pseudomonadota; class Alphaproteobacteria; order Rhizobiales; family Beijerinckiaceae; genus Methylobacterium. Next base: position 2,617 of record JAGTAM010000241.1, read on the forward strand.
CGGCGATCGGCCGGCGCGGGATGCCGGCGAGGAAGTCGCGCTTGAGCGCTGCGAAGGTGGCATCGTCCTCGGCCGCCATGAGCGGGCGGACCGTTTCCCAAAGGTCCGGCTCGTTGGCCAGCGCGTCCTTGGCGGCGGCCGAGGCGCGGGCGAAGCCGCGCACCACCTCGCCCCGGTCGGCCACGGTCTGGCCCTCGTAGAGGTAGCCGATCAACGAGACGGCGCCCTTTGCACCGAAGGCACGCATCATGTCGTCGGCCGAGATCAGGCGCTTGAAGCCCTTGGCTTCGAGGCGGGCGCAGAACTGCCAGTAGAGCAGGGCCGCGTCGAGTTCGCCGGTCTCCAGCTTCTGCGCCAGGAGCGGCGGCGCGCCGTAGGCGACCTGCGCGGCGTTGGCGAGGTCGAGCCCTGCGGTTTCCTGCGCCTGCGCCTTCAGCAGGATCCAGTTCTTGTCGAGCGCCCCGCCGGCCACGCCGAGCCGCCGGCCCGACAGGCCCTTCAGATCGGTGATCGGGCTGCCGGCCGGGACCATCAGCGCCCCTTCCGTGGTCGAGTAGGGCGAGAAGCGCACGCCGCGCCCCTCGTTGCCGAGGCGGGCGGCGAAGATCAGGTCACCGACGATCGCGTCCACCTGGCCGCCGAGGAAGGCGATGCGGGCGGCGTCGTTGCCGGCGAGCTTGACGATGTCGAGGGTGAAGCCGTTGGCCGCGTCGAGGCCGCGCGCCTTGATGATGGCGGCCTCCCAGGAGGCGGTGCCGAAGGGCAGCACGCCGAGCCGGAACGTCTCGCCCGCCGCCCGCGCGCGTCGAGCCATCGGCAGCGCCGCCGCGAGCGACAGAGCCGCCGTCGCGAGCATTCCGCGCCGTGACAGCATGGGCGTCCTCATGAATTGTCGGTCAGAGCGTCCCGTCCCTTCGAAGGGGGGAGTTTCTGTTGAATTTTTTAATAGGGACTCGCTCCCGCCCCGTCCACAGCGGGTCCGAGCGTTTCCGCTGCGACATGCGGGCTTTCGCGCTTCACGGTCGCCGCTTGCGCCGCCGGTCCCGAAGCAGGTTTTCGCCGTACCCGATGGGAGAATGACAATGACGCAAGCGCGTGAAGGCGTCCTCGACGACGCGACGGTCGAACGCCGTCTCAAGGAAGAGCTGCCGGAATGGCGGCTGGAAGACGGCTGGATCCGGCGGACCTACAAGACCGCCTCGTGGAAGAGCACGCTGATGGTGATCAACACGGTGGGCCATCTGGCCGAAGCCGCGTGGCACCACCCCGACCTCACCGCCTCCTACGCCTGGGTCGAGGTGCGGCTGATGAACCACGCCGCCAAGGGCATCACCGAGAAGGATTTCGCGCTGGCCAAGAAGATCGAGGAGGTGGTGGGCTGGCAGCCGGGCGCGGAAGGGGGCGCCCTGGAGGGCACGCCGACCGATCCGCGCTTCGCCTACATCAAGTACGACAAGTAATACCGCTTCCGCTTGATTCCTTCGGTGCCGCATCCCGTCATCGCGGGGCCGCGCAGCGAAACCTGGGATCTACCCGTGATGTGGGGCCAAACCTGGCATCACGGGTGAATTCCGGGCTCGCTTGCTGAGCCCCGGAATGACGGTGGTAGTGTCTGGACCGAAGCGATTTTCCGGAAGCAGGATCAGGCCACGCCGTGCTGCCGGAACCAGTCCTGCAGCCGCCGCCAGCCGTCCTGAGCCGGCTCGGCGCGGTAGCTCGGGCGATAATCGGCGTGGAAGGCATGAGGCGCGTCCGGGTAGACCACGAACTCGCACGTCTTGCCCGCGGCCCGGCAGGCCTCCTTCATCCGGTCGATCGTGGCGCCGGGGATACCCTGGTCGGCCCCGCCGTAGAGGCCGAGCACCGGCGCCGTGAGGTCCGCCGCGACATCGACCGGATGCTTCGGCATCAGGTCCGAGGCGTCGCCGACGAGGCGCCCGTACCAGGCGACGCCCGCCTTCATGTTCGGATTGTGCGCGGCGTAGAGCCAGGTGATGCGCCCGCCCCAGCAGAACCCGGTGATGCCGAGGCGGGCCGTGTCGGCCTTGCCCGTTCCCTTGGCATAGGCGACCGCCGCGTCGAGGTCGCGCATCACCTGCGCGTCGGGCACCTTGGAGACGACCTCGCTGACGATCTGCTGGATGTTCGTCAGCCGCGAGACGTCGCCCTGCCGGGCGTAGAGCTCGGGCGCCAGGGCGAAGTAGCCGAGCTTGGCCAGCCGGCGGCACACATCCTTGATGTGCTCGTGAACGCCGAAGATCTCCTGGATGACCAGGATCGTCGGAAAGGGTCCGCCCTCGGCGGGCATGGCCCGATAGGCCGGAATCTCGCCGTCCTGGGTCGGGATCTTCACCTCACCGGCGGTCAGCCCGTTCGTGTCCGTGGTGATCGTGGTCTGCGCCACGACGGGCTGCACCGCGAGCGCGAAGCCGCCGGCAAGGCT
>JAGTAM010000044.1 GCA_023422485.1 Pseudomonadota bacterium
GCTGCTGGAGCGGCGGCCCGCCGGCCTGTCGGGGGGCGAGCGGCAGCGGGTGGCGATCGGCCGGGCCCTGCTGGCGCGTCCGCGGCTGCTGCTGATGGACGAGCCACTCTCGGCCCTCGACGAGGCCCGCAAGCGCGAGATCCTGCCCTATATCGAGCGGCTGCGCGACGAGGCGGGCCTGCCCATCGTCTATGTCAGCCACTCGGTGGCGGAGGTGGCCCGCCTCGCCTCCACCGTGGTGGTGCTGGAGGCCGGCCGCGTGGCGGCGAGCGGCCCGGTCGATGCCGTGCTGCGCCGGCCCGACCTGATCCCCGACGGCGCGGAAGCCGGCAGCGTGCTCGCCATGCGGGTCGAGCACCACGATCCCGCGGCCGGGCTGACCCGCCTGACCGGGCCGGCCGGCCCCCTCGACCTGCCATTGATCGACGCTCCCGAGGGCCGCCGACTCAACCTGCGGGTGCCCGCCCGCGACGTGCTGCTGGCGCTGGCCCGCCCCCTGGACCTGAGCGCCCGCAACATCCTGCCGGGCCACGTCGCCGCCCTGCGGGAGGAGGGGACGGCCTGCCTCGTCGAGGTGGCCTGCGGAGAGGCGACGCTCGCCGCCCGCCTCACCCGTGCCTCCGCCCGCGACTTGGGGCTCACGGTCGGACGACCGGTCTTCGCCATCGTGAAGAGCGTGGCCCTCGATGCGGGCGGCGCGCCGGGGGGCGGGCGGATCGAGATCTAGGCTCGTTCGAGCGGAAGCGCCGGCCAAGTCTTCCGCCTTCGGCGGTCGACGGGTGTCACGGGCACGCGTATCGGAAGCGGCCCGACGCGGAGGGAGATTCCGCGAGACGATCGAGTCCCCGCTCCATGTCGCGCGCCCCCGCCTGCCAGCGGTCGCGGATCGAGGAGGGCGAGAAGTCGAAGCTCTTCGAGGCGAGCTGGTCGGCGCCGGCCCGGTAGACGAGGTGGAGCAGCGTCGCCACCGGCCCGTCCGGGTCGAGCCGCTCGCGCAGGGCGTAGCTGCGCGCGAGCCCCAAGACCGCGCGCCGGGCGGCGCTGGCGAAGATGAGGTCGTTGGCCCGTTCCAGCACCGCGTCGAGCGAGCGCGGCGGGTCGGCCTGCAAGCAGAACAGGTCGAGGGCGATGCAGAGCAGGTCGCGGGCCGGCTCGGGCTCGAACAGCGGGTCGAGGGGCAGGTTGTTGGTGTAGCCGGCATCGCACAGCAGCCGCCCGTCCACCTCGACCGGCGGGAAGGCCGGCAGCAGGGCCGCGCTCGCCAGGATGTGCTCGGGCCGGATCGTCTGGCGGGTGCTGTCGAAGAACACCTCCTCGCCGGTCGCCACGTCGATGCAGGCGATCGTGAGCCGGATCTCGGCCCGGTTCAGGCGCTCGAAATCAACGAGCCGCCCGAGCGTGTCGAGGAGCGGCCGGTGATCGAACAGGGCGACGTCGTTGGGCACCCATGGCAGCGCCGACCACAGGCCGGGATAGCGGTGCGTGAAGATGTTGGGCCGCCCCCAGGCCAGCGTCAGGAGCGCGTGCAGCGCGTTGTAGTACTGGCGCGGCTTGAGCAGGTCGGTGCCGGAGAGGCCGGTCTGCAGGGTCGCCTCGTTCCAGAAGCGGTGGAGCCGCTCGATCCGGTCCTCGGGCGCGTTACCGGCGATGATCGCTCCGGTGATCGCTCCCATGGATGCCCCCACCATCCAGTCCGGCCGGATGCCGCGGGCCTGCAGGGTCTCGAAGGCCCCGGCATGGTAGGCGCCGAGCGCGTTGCCGCCGCCGAAGACGAGGGCGATGTCGCGGTTGGGGGACGTCAGTTCCATGTGTCGTGCAGACCTTGCTTTCCCGGTCGGAACCCGGCGCGTGCGGCCGGTCTCGTGTCGGGCAACCCGACAGGCGCGGTTTGCGATGCATGAAAGGGGGAGGGGCGCGCAGGACGGCATCCGGCTCGTCACCTCGACGAGATCCTTGGCGGCCAGGGCGAACAGCCCGCGCCCACCGTCATCCGCCCTGGCAGACGAAGAGGCGGGCATGGCCCGTTGGGATTACGACCAGCATCCACAATCGACGTTGTGCTCCCTGGCCGTTCATCTCACGCTCGCGCCGCCGGTTTTCATTGCAATGCGACGGCGGCACCGTCACGCAGGATGATCATCAGTATATCTGTATTCTTCATAAAACCGCCGGCGCCCTCCCTGATGCAGGAACAAATACTATTTTCGCAATTTTTGAGATAACATTAGCAAAAGCCAAAAATATTAAAATGAAGCCATGACAAATACATCCGAATTCAGACCAGATGGAGATTCTCGGTGAAGATCTCATGTGTCGGTGCGGGACCTGCCGGATTGTATTTCGCGATCGTGATGAAGCGGCGCAACCCGGACCATGAGATCGTCATCCACGAGCGAAACCCAGCGGGAACGACCCATGGGTGGGGCGTCGTCTTCTGGGACGATCTTCTTGCCACACTGCGATCCAATGATCCGGACAGCGCGCAGGCGATCGCGGATCAGGCGGTTCCCTGGTCCGGGCAAGTGATCGACGTCGAGGGGCAGCCGCCGATTCACGACGCCGGCGGGGGCTACGGCATATGCCGGCGTCGCCTCCTGCAGATCCTGGTCGAGCGGGCGATCGCGCTCGGCGGCGACGTGCGGTTCGAGAGCGAGATCCGCGAGCTGGGCCAGATCGCCGACGCCGACCTCATCGTGGCAGCGGACGGTGTCGCGAGTCAGTTGCGCCGCCACCGCGCGGATCGGTTCCGGCCGCAGATCGAAGCCGGCCGCAACAAATACATCTGGCTCGCGACAACACGACCATTTCCGTCCTTCACGTTCGGATTCGTTCCGACCAGCGCCGGATGGGTCTGGTTTCACGCCTACTCCTTCAAAGAGGGAGCCAGTACCTTCATCGTGGAATGCGCACCGGAGACGTGGCATGGGCTCGGTCTCGGCACGATGCGCGCGGATGCCGAGCTGCGGACGCTGGAAGGCATCTTCGCGCAGCATCTCGACGGCCACGAACTCATCAGGCGCGACGGCCAGGGCGACAGACTGCCGTGGCTGAGCTTCCGCACCTTGGTCAACCGGAGGTGGCACGCGGACAACGTGGTGCTGATCGGCGACGCCGCCCACACGACACATTTCACGATCGGTTCGGGAACGCGTCTCGCCATCGACGACGCGATTGCCCTCGCCTCGGCCTTGAGCGAGCACGACAGTCTTCCCCGCGCCCTGGACGCGTTCAACCATCGGCGCCGCCGCGCACTCGCTCGCTTGCAACGAGATGCGCGCTTGAGTGCGGAATGGTTCGAGAACCTTCCACGCTACATCCGCTACAGCACGCCGACCTTCTTCGCGCTCCTGCTCGCGCGGCGCTCGCGTCTGCTCAAGCGGATGCCTGCGAGAACATACCTGTATCTACGGGGTCATTACACCAAGCTGACGGGCCGCGCGGCCTCACTGCCCGCTCGGATCGGCGGACCGGCGCGCCCGTTCGGATCGAAAGCGAACCGCGACCTCTCCGGAGCCGAACCGGGAATGCCCCGCCGGTGACGCCGTCGGCGCAGGCACCGAGCCAATTCGGCCGGCGCAGCTCGTGCCGAAGGCTGCGCGGCGGATGCAGCGCGAAGGGGCGGCGACCGGCCGTTTCGCGAGCCGCTCTCATTCGCACTGAGCCGGCCAAGGTGGAAAAGGCATCCAGTCCGTGAAAGCGTCCGTCGCGTAGCCGTGGTCGCACGAAGCGACCCGCCAGGGCTCGCTGTCCCCGAAACGGCTTGGATCCCAGCGGATGACCGCTCGGCGGTCCGGCTCGTGCCGGTTGATGGCGATGATCCAGCGGCCATCACGGGGCGCCCGATCCATGATCCGCCAGCTCCACATCGATCAATCCTCGGATCCTCAGACCTGGGGAGCCTTAACGCCGGATCAGGTCAG
>JAGTAM010000450.1 GCA_023422485.1 Pseudomonadota bacterium
GGTGTGGCCTCCGAGCGGATGTCGGCGAGCCAGCGCGCCAGCATCGGTGACGGGGCAATCCTGAGCGCCAGTTCGGCGAATTTCTTGCCCATCCGCGTCAGCATCAATTGCTGCTCTTCGCCGACGCGGCGGCAGAGCAACTCCTGGTCGGCGGTGACGAGGCCGGCAACATCGTCCGTCAGGGCGGCGCGATGGGCATGCAGCAGCGCGACGCCGTCCATCCGCGCCGTCTGGTGCAGGACGAGTTCGACAAAGGACAGCAGGCTGTCCGCATCGCGGACGATCCCTGTCTGAAGCGCGGATTCGAGCCCGTTGGAGAAGGCGAAGGCGCCGACCGGGAGTGTCGAATCCGACCATTGCAGCAGGCGCGCGAGATGCGCCATGCCGTGGGTCGCGAGACGGGCCCTCGGCTCACCGTGCCGCATCACGCCACCGGACCGGGCCGGTGGAGATGCGTGTGCGCATGACCGTTCGCATGCCCATGCCCATGCCCATGATCATGTTCGTGTTCGTGACCATGCGGGTGGTCATGCGCCTCCTGCTCATCGTGGGCATGCGCTCCGCCGTGATGGTGGTGCGGGGTGGCGTCGGCGCCGGCAAACAGCAGCCGAACCTCCTTCGCATCGAGCTTGGCCGCCACCTCCTCGCCCGGAGCGAAGCGGGTCTTCACATGCGCGAAGGCGTGGGTGCGCATCACCGAGGCCATCACCTTCTGATCGACCGAGAGCGGCACGTAGACCGTCGATCCCTTGATCACCGCCGGCCAGTGCTGGTTGCCGAGGCCGTGCCCGAGTTCGAAGCAGGCGCGCAGGATCTCGTGCGGCGCGAGGCGCTCCAGCCCCTCGAGCTCGATCACCAGCACCTCCTTGAGGGCGATCCGGGCGACGACGATGAGGCCGCGCGCCGCGTCGTAGTGGAGCACGTCGCCGTCGTGCAGGTGCTCGGTGCGCGGCAGCGAGACCGCCAGCTCGATCCCGCTCTCGCTCGCCTTGCGCAGGCGGCTCTTGGGCGCCTCCCACTGCTCCAGCACCAGCGGATCGATCCGGGCGTGCCGCGCGCGCTCCTGCCAGAGGGGATCGCCGAGATGACCGAGCTTGTGTTCGACGAGGATCATGCGTCCCTCCCACACGGCCGCGCTCAGGCGCGGCGCAGACGTTTCCCGGATAGGATCCCGAGCCGGACCGCGACGTAGCCGACGGCGAGGCTGGAGAGGCCGTAGAGGACCGCGAGGCCGGCCTGACCCGGCGCCGTGGCCTCGGACAGGATGCCGAAGATGAAGCTCGAGAAGGTCGACATCCCGCCGCAGAAGCCCGTGCCGACGAGCAGCATGAACTCGTCCGAGACTTGGCCGAGGCGGTGGAGTCCGAAGGCGGCGCCGAGGCAGAACGAGGCGACGATGTTGGCGGTGAAGATATCGAGCGGAAAGGCGCCGCTCTGCTGAGGGATCAGCAGCATCAGGAATTCGCGGGTGATCGCGCCGAACCCGCCACCGATGAAGACGAAGACGGCCTGCGCACCCATCTGCGCCCCCTACGCCCGCGCCAGGGCCACGCCCGCCGCCGCGGCGCCGAGGCCGAGGCCGACGGAGGCGACGAGGTAGAGGGCGGCGAGCGCGTGGCGATGCTCCATCGCCATCTGCGCCGTATCGAGCTGCATCGAGCTGAACGTGGTGTAGCCGCCGAGAAAGCCCGTCAGCACCAGGGACGCCATCATGTCCCCGTAGCGCTGCTGCCAGCCGACGGCGAGCGCGGCGGACAGGTAGGCGATGGCGAAGGCGCCCGTGACGTTGATGAGAAAGGTGCCGAACTTGAAGCGCGCCGGGATCGCGCGGTCGATGACCCCGCCGAGCCACCAGCGCAGCAGCGAGCCGGCACCGCCACCGAGGCACACCCACATGATGTCGATCGGTTTCATCAGCGCATGCACCGAGTCTCGAGCCGGCGGCGGGACATCAACTGAAGAAATGGAGCTGGGCGAGCGGCAGGTGGGTCGCGGGCTCGATCGTGGCGTGCTGGCCGTCGACGGTGACCGCGAAGGTCTCCGGGTTGACCTCGATGACCGGGAGGCGGTCGTTGCGGACCATCGACGCCTTGGACAGCGTGCGCGTGCCGTAGACGGGCACCACCTTGGAGGTCAGCTGGTAGCGCTCGGCGATACCGGCCTCGTAGCCGGCATGCGAGGTGAAGGTGACGCGGGTCTTGGCCACCGCCGGGCCCAGGCCGCCGAACATCGGGCGGTAGACGACCGGCTGCGGCGTCGGCAGCGAGGCGTTGGGATCGCCCATCACCGCCCAGGAGATCATGCCGCCCTTGATCACCATCTTCGGCTTGGCGCCGAAGAAGGCCGGCTCCCACAGGACGAGATCGGCCATCTCGCCGACCTCGACCGAGCCGATCACGTGCGAGACGCCCGCGACGATGGCCGGATTGATCGTCACCTTGGCGACGAACCGCAGGACGCGCTGGTTGTCGTTGCCCGACGCGTCGCCCGGATAGGCGCCGCGCCGCGCCTTCATCAGGTGGGCCGTCTGGATCGTGCGCGCCCAGTTCTCGCCGACGCGGCCCATGGCCTGGCTGTCGCTCGACAGGATCGAGATCGCGCCGAGATCGTGCAGGACGTTCTCCGCCGCGATGGTCTCGGCCCGCACCCGGCTCTCGGCGAAGGCGACGTCGGTCGGGATCTTCGGGCTCAGATTGTGGCAGACCATCACCATGTCGAACAGCTCGGCCTGGGAATTGATGCCGTAGGGCATGGTCGGGTTGGTCGAACTCGGGAGGACGTTGGCGATGCCCGCCACCCGGATGATGTCCGGTGCGTGCCCGCCGCCCGCGCCTTCGGTGTGATAGGTGTGGATCGTGCGCCCCTCGAAGGCGGCGATGGTGCTCTCGACGAAGCCGGCCTCGTTCAGGGTGTCGGTGTGGATGCAGACCTGGACGTCGTGGTCGTCGGCGACGGTGAGCGCCATGCGGATCGCCGCCGGCGTGCTGCCCCAGTCCTCGTGGACCTTCAGGCCCATCGCGCCGGCGCGGATCTGCTCGTCGATCGGCAGCGGCGCCGAGCAATTGCCTTTGCCGTGCACCCCCGCATTGACCGGCCACGCGTCGAAGGAACGGAGCATCATCTCGATGTTCCACGTGCCCGGCGTGA
>JAGTAM010000451.1 GCA_023422485.1 Pseudomonadota bacterium
GCCCTGGCGCCGGCACCTGCCAAATCCGGCGCGGGCCATCCCGGCGCCGTGCCCTCCCCGATGGTGGGTACCGCCTATCTTCGCCCCTCGCCGGACGCCAAGCCGTTCATCGAGATCGGCACGAAGGTCCAGGCCGGCGACAAGCTGCTGCTGGTCGAGGCGATGAAGACCTTCAACGAAATCGTCGCGCCCCGCGCCGGTACGGTGACCGCGATCTTCGTCGAGGACGGGATGCCGGTCGAGTACGGCGAAGCCCTCCTCGTTCTCGAGTAGCCTCCCCGCGATGTTCGACAAGATCCTGATCGCTAACCGCGGCGAGATCGCGCTCCGCATCCTGCGGGCGGCGAAGGAGCTCGGTATCGCCACCGTGGCGGTCCACTCGACGGCGGATGCCGACGCCATGCATGTGCGGCTGGCCGACGAGAGCGTCTGCATCGGCCCGCCGGCCGCCCGCGACAGCTACCTCAACATCCCCTCGATCATCGCCGCCTGCGAGATCACCGGGGCGGATGCCGTGCATCCCGGCTACGGCTTCCTGTCGGAGAACGCCCGCTTCGCCGAGGTTCTGGCCCACCACAATATCGGCTTCATCGGCCCCAAGGCCGAGCATATCCGGGTGATGGGCGACAAGATCGAGGCCAAGCGCACCGCCAAGCGCCTCGGCATCCCCTGCGTGCCGGGTTCCGAGGGCGGCGTCACCGATCCGGACGAAGCCAAGCGGGTCGCCGCCGAGATCGGCTATCCCGTGCTGGTCAAGGCGGCCTCCGGCGGCGGCGGGCGCGGCATGAAAGTCGCCCGCTCGGAAGCCGAGCTGGAACAGGCCCTCGACATGGCCCGCACCGAGGCCAAGGCCGCCTTTGGCGACGATGCGGTCTACCTCGAAAAATACCTGACCAAACCCCGCCACATCGAGGTGCAGATCCTCGGCGACGGGCGCGGGGGTGCCGTGCATCTGGCCGAGCGCGACTGCTCGCTCCAGCGCCGCCACCAGAAGGTCTGGGAGGAAGGCGGCTCGCCCGCCCTCAACGCCGAGATGCGCGCCGAGATCGGTGGCATCTGCGCCAACGCCATGCGCGAACTCAGCTATCTCGGCGCCGGCACCATCGAGTTCCTCTACGAGGACGGGCGGTTCTACTTCATCGAGATGAACACCCGGATCCAGGTGGAGCACCCCGTCACGGAGATGATCACCGGGATCGACCTCGTGAACGAGCAGATCCGAGTCGCGGCCGGCGGTGGCCTGTCGGTGGCCCAGGAAGACATCAAGGTCGAGGGCCACGCCATCGAGTGCCGGATCAACGCGGAGCATCCGGCGACCTTCCGTCCCTCGCCGGGGCTGATCACCTACTTCCACCCGCCGGGCGGCCTCGGCGTCCGGGTCGATTCGGCCGCCTTCCAGGGCTACCGTATCCCGCCGCACTACGACTCGCTGATCGGCAAGTTGATCGTGCACGGGCGCACCCGCAACGAGTGCCTGATGCGCCTGCGCCGGGCCCTCGATGAGTTCGTGGTCGACGGCATCGACACCACGCTGCCCCTGTTCCGGACGCTGGTGCGCAACGCCGACGTCCAGAACGGCCAGTACGACATCCACTGGCTCGAGAGCTTCCTCGCCCGCGAGGAGGCCGCCGGCGTCGAGCCGCGGCGCTGAGGGGACAGGGCTTCGCGCCCTGTCACCTTCGCCCCCTCGTTACGCCTGCGCCGCCGTGCCGGCTGGCGCTCGGGCCGGGAGCGCGCGACAACGCTTCGATGCACGACAGGCATCCCGTGGACATCACGCCTGACATCCTGCTCAAGGCCTATGCCGCCGGGATCTTCCCGATGGCCGAGGATGCCGACGATCCGACGATCTACTGGGTCGAGCCGCGTGCCCGCGGCGTGCTGCCCCTCGACCGCTTCCACGTGCCGAAGCGGCTCGCCCGCACCGTGCGCTCGGACCTGTTCGAGGTCGTCAGCGACCGGGACTTCGACGGCGTGATCGAGGGCTGCGCCGCCCCGCGGCGGGACACGGCCCGGACCTGGATCAACGCCCGCATCCGCGATCTCTACGGCGCCCTGTTCGATCTCGGCCATTGCCACACGATCGAGGTCTACCACGAGGGGCGCCTCGCGGGCGGGCTCTACGGCGTCTCGCTCGGCGCCGCCTTCTTCGGCGAGAGCATGTTCCACGAGGTACGCGACGCTTCGAAGGTCGCCCTGGTCCACCTCGTCGCCCGGCTTCGGGCCGGCGGCTACCGGCTCGCCGACACGCAGTTCCTCACCGAGCACCTGAGCCAGTTCGGCGTCGAGGCGGTGCCGCGCCACATCTACAAGCGCCACCTCGCCGCCGCGATAGCCGAGCGCGCCGAGTGGGGCCCGCCCGACCGGAGCTTCTGCGGAAGCGAGGCCCTGGCCGCCCTCGGAATCGGCAGCGCCCCCGCATAGTTGGGGTTTCGAAAGGACGAGTCCTTGTCATCGGGTCCAGGGCAGAGCTCTGGTTGAAGGGAAGCCGCCGCTCCACCCCGCCCCCCCGCCAAAGGGATGATCCCTTTGGAATCCCGATTTTTCTTTATCCGGGAATCGGTTCGAGCCGCAGGAGCCGGCCAGCCAGAGCTGCCGCCGCCCTCGGATCGGTGCGCACGGCGTCCCCGACCATGCCGTCGACGACGAGCGAGGCAATCCCGTGGACCAGCGCCCAGGATCGCAGGGCTTCCTCGGAAGCGACCACCGGCGGCACCAAGGCGGCGACGCGGTCGGACAGCACCGCGTAGGCGGCGGCCGAGGCATCGCACAGCGCTTGAGGGCGCGCGTCCCCTGAGCGGGCCGCAAACATCAGGCGGAACAGGCCAGGCTGGGTGCAGGCGAAGGCAACATAGGCCTCCCCTTGGGCGTAAAGCGCCTCCCTCGCCTCCTTACCCTCCCCTCCCCTGTCGGCCCGTTCCAGCACCCCACGCAGCCGCTCGAACCCGACCGTCGCCACCGCCGCGAGCAGAGCCTCCTTGTCGGGGAAGTGCCGGTAGGGGGCCATGGCCGAGACACCGGCACGCCGCGCTGCCTCGCGCAGCCCCAGTGCGGATGGATCCCCCCCCTCCTCCAGGATCGACAGGCCGGCCGCAACCAAGGCCTCGCGCAACTCGCCGTGATGGTAGGCGCCCTTGCTCGAGCCCGACTCAACCTTGAATGTTGACACTGTAAGCAACAGGCCTATGATGACACCGTAAACATGGAGGAATGCCATGCGAGCGGTGGACGAGCAAGCGGATGCGAGCGGTCGACCCCGTCGAGAATCGGTCGATCTTTCGGCCTATCCCGGCCTCGTGGTGGTCTATCTCGGCTTTCGGGTCGGCCGATTGCGGGGCCTGAGGGCGCTGCTCGGCATCGGACGCGGCCTCGCGCAGGTGCAGCGGACGATGCCGGACGGGCTGCTCGCGCACGAGAACCTCGTCTACGGCCTCAACCATATCGGCATGCGGCAATACTGGCGCGATCTGGAGAGCCTGGAGGCCTTCACCCGCTCGGACCCGCACAAGACGTGGTGGCGGGATTTCAGCCACGACGCGGCCGGCAACGGCTTCTGGCACGAGGCCTACCGCCTCTCCGGCGGGATGGAGGCGATCTATGTCGGCATGCCCCGCCCGGTCGGGCTCGGCAGCTTCGCCGCCGCCCGCCAGCCGCAGGGTCCGTTCATGACCTCGCGGCAGCGGCTGGCTTCGTAGAAACGACGCTCTAGCGGAAGAGCGCGTCGAAGAGCGATTGCGGCTCGCGCGGGGGCGGCGGGGCCGGGGCCGGGCCCTCGTTATTCGGGAAGAACTTTCGCGACGGCTTCTGCTTGGGCTGCACCGGCACGCCGCGCGGGCCCTCGACATCGACCTGACCGTTCTGGTTGACTTGGCTCGCCGTCTTGGTCGGGTCCGTGCCCTTCTTTTTCGGCTTCTCCTGCCGCGAGGCGAGCGCCGGCACGTCCTCCTGCTCCTTCGCCTCGGCGATCACGTCGGTGCCACCCTTACAATCGGTCAGCCACACGTCGTAGATCGGGTGCTCGATGGCGTGGAGCCCCGGGCTCGACGCGAACATCCAGCCCGTGAAGATGCGCCGGTACTTGCTGTCGAGCGTCACCTCGTCGACTTCGAGGAAGGCGGTCGTCTTCGGCGTCTCGGTGGGCGGGCGCGAGTAGCAGACCCGCGGCGTCATCTGCAGGGCACCGAACTGCACCGTCTCATCGATGGCGACCTCGAAGGTCACGATCCGGCCGGTGATCTTGTCGAGGCCGGAGAACACCGCGGTCGGGTTCTTGATCTTGTCGGCGGAGGCCGGCAGCGCGGACAGGATCAGCGCCAGCGTGCCGAGCGCGGTCCGGCGCAGAACGGTTGCGGGGATGCGGCTCAAGGCGCCCTCTTGAGTCTGGCTCCGGCCGCCACGGCCGGCAAACGATCCGGCCGTTCCAACACCCCAAGGGTGGTCGAAAAAGGGCGGCGGCGGAAAAATGGAGACCTGGCCGATTTCCTAGTTCCGCACCGGCTTGGCGCCGATCGACATGCGGAAGATCGTGGTCGGGAACGCGATCTTCGACGTGCCGCCGTTCATTCCCTTGCTGCGGTTCATCTGCGCGGCCGGGATCCACAGGCCGCCCTCCTCGTCGATCCACATCGCATCGCCCCAGACCAGCCGCGGGTCCTGCACCAGCGTGCTCTGGCTGCCGTCGGGGGCGAATTTCAGGATACGCAGATTGTCCACATCGGAAGCGTAGATGTTGCCGTCCGCATCGATCGCCGTGCCGCCGGTCGAGACGGTGGCAGCGAACAGCTCGACATGCTTGGCCCGCTCGGCATCGCTCGCATTCGCGTCGTCGAGCCACTTGGTCTCGATCCGGTAGAGCGGGCCGGTGCAGGCCTGGTAGTAGAACCACTTGCCGTCCGGCGAGACTTCGAGCTGGTCCGCATGGATCGCGATCGGCTTGTCCTTTGCGTCGAGCAGCACCTTGTTCTCGCCGGTGAGCGGGCGCTGCGACACCGTGGAGGGATGGCCGTCGAGGACGCGCCGCAACGCGCCGTCGTCGAGGTCGAGCACGATGATGCCGGGCTGACCGGCATCGGTCAGGTAGACTTTGCGATCATGGAAGCGGAAATCGTCGATGAAGCTCTTGTCCGTGGTTCCCTTTCCCAGGGGGAAGACCTTGCGGACCGTGTTCGTCGCGAGGTCGATCTGCACGAGCTTCGGCCCGCCGGGCAGCGGCGCTCCGCCGAGTTCGGCCGCGCCCTTGTCGACCACCCACAGGTCGCCGTCCGGGCCGATGCGGATCGCGTTGGCGCCGACGAAGGCCTTTGAGGCATCCTCGCCGGTCTTCCAGCCGTTCCAGGCGGCGT
>JAGTAM010000469.1 GCA_023422485.1 Pseudomonadota bacterium
GCTGGAGCGGGTCGGGCGGCCGGTGGCGGCGCCCTCCGCTAACCGCTCGGGACGGGTCAGCCCCACCAGCGCCGCGCATGTGCTGACCGATCTCGACGGGCGCATCGCGGCGGTGCTCGACGGCGGCGGATGCCCGGTCGGGGTCGAATCCTCCGTGCTCGCCTGCCTCGGCGGGCCGCCCCGACTGCTGCGCCCCGGCGGGGTGACACGGCAGGCTCTGGCCGCCGTGCTCGGCTTCGACCCGGAGGCGGCGGGCGATCCGGGCTCGCGGCCCGTGGGCCCCGGCCTGCTCGCCTCGCATTATGCGCCGCGGGCCGGCGTGCGGCTCGACGCGGTCCACATCGAGCCGGGCGAGGCGGCGCTTCTGTTCGGCGCCTTCCGCCCCGTCGGGCTCGAGCAGGCGGCGGCCGTGGAATCCCTGAGCGAGCGCGGCGATCCGGCGGAGGCCGCTGCCCGGCTGTTCGGAGCCCTGCGCCGGCTCGACGCCTCGGGCGCGCCGACCATCGCCGTCGTTCCGGTGCCGGAGGCGGGGCTGGGTGAGGCGATCAACGACCGCCTGCGCCGGGCCGCCGCCCCGCGTTGAACCCGGCACGATCATTCTCTGATTTTTTTTTGCGGAACCGATCCGCCTCCGGCGCATAATCCGATCACGAAGGCCAGATCAGCCCCCAATGGCCTTTTCCCTTCAAGGCTCGGAGCGATCCGAGCCTTTTTTCTTGCCCGCGACACAAATCTCTGCGGGAAAAGGGAAATTACTTCGCCCGGCTGCCGCGCCGCTGGATCGCCCGGCGCAGGATGCGCGAGAGATCCTCCACCGAGTAGGGCTTGTGCAGCAGCGGAAAGCCGTGGCGTCCGTCCTCGGCCAACACGTGGCTGTAGCCGGAGGAGAGCACGATCGGCATGCTCGGCCTCTGGCCCAGGATCGTGCGGGCGAGTTCGACGCCGTTCATGCCGGGCATCACCACGTCGGTGAACACCACGTCGAACTGCTCCGGCGCGCGGGCGAGTTCGGCCAGCGCCTGCTCCGCATCCATCGCCCAGACGGTGTCGTAGCCGAGTTCGGCAAGCGCCTGCGTGGCGAAGGCGCCGACCTCGCGGTTGTCCTCGACGAGGAGCACGCAGGTGCCGTGGCCCGGCGCCAGCGGCTCCGGCTCGTCGGCGGCCTCAGGCATGGTCGGCGCGATCTTGGCGCGGGGCAGGAACAGGGTGAAGGTCGTGCCCTCACCCAGCACGCTCTCCACCGCGATGTCGCCGCCCGACTGTTTGGCGAAGCCGAAGACCTGGGAGAGACCGAGGCCGGTGCCCTGGCCGACGCCCTTCGTCGTGAAGAACGGCTCGAAGATCCGCGACAGGTCGGCGGGCGCGATGCCGGTGCCGGTGTCGGAGATCGACACCGCGACGAAGTCGCCGGGCACCGCCGGATGGGTGCGCAGCGCCGGGATCTGCCCGGCATGGCCGACGCGGATGGTGAGCGTGCCCTCGCCGTCCATGGCGTCGCGGGCGTTGACGACCATGTTGACGAGCGCGGTATCGAACTGGCTCGGATCGGCTTCCACGAGGCAGGCATAGGGCTCGCCCGCCGCGTCGAAGCAGGGCTCGATCAGGGTCTTCACCTGGATGCGCGCGCCGGTGAGCGTGCCGACCATGTCGGCCACCGCCGCGACGCCGCGGCCGGCATCGAACACCTCGGGCTTGAGGGCTTGGCGCCGGGCGAAAGCGAGGAGCTGGCCCGTCAGCTTGGCGGCGCGCCCCACCGTGTCGGAGATGGCGTCGACGTAGCGGCGGCGGCGCTCTTCCGCGAGGTCGGAGCGCTTGAGCAGGTCGGTGGAGGACTTGATGACGGTGAGCAGGTTGTTGAAGTCGTGGGCGACGCCGCCGGTGAGCTGGCCCACCGCCTCCATCTTCTGGCTCTGGCGCAGGGCCTCCTCGATCCGCTCGCGCTCGGCCACCTCGTCGCGCAGGCGCTCGTTGGCTTCGGCGAGTTCGTGGAGGCGCAGCCGCTCGGCCGTCAGGTCGGTGATCACGCCGCACAGGAGCAGCGTGTCGCCGTCACCGTCGAGGCGGCTCAGGGAGAGGTAGGCCGGGCGCTCGATGCCCGCTTCGTCGCACAGGGCGACCTCGCCGCGGGCCGGCATCCGCCCCGCCTGGGCGATCAGGGCGGCGAGGGGTGCCTCCTGGCCCCCGGCGGCGAAGCGTGCGAAGGGCTGGCCGATCAGGCGCTCCTGCGGCGTGCCCAGGGTCTCGGCCAGCCGGCGGTTGCAGTAGAGCAGCGTCCCGTCGGGCCCGAGGGTGAAGGCGCCCTCCTGGATCTGCTCGATCAGCACCCGGTAGGGCCGGTCGGCATTCTCCAGGGTGTAGACCAGCCGCTCGCCGCCCGGACCCTCGACCACGATGGCGTCGAAATCACCCCGGCGGATCGCCGCGAGGGTGTCCTCGACCTCCTCCAGCCGCGTCTCCAGCTCGCGGATGCGCGCCTGCGCCTCGGCCAGGGTCTCAGCGCTCACCGGCGCCTCCGCTCACGGTCCGGCCAGGATCCGCCGGCGCGAGCGCGCCGAGTTCGAGGCCGTCGAGGACGCGCCGCTCGTCGCTCAGGTCGCCTGTGATGCGCCGGGCGGGGAGGGGGGAGAGC
>JAGTAM010000515.1 GCA_023422485.1 Pseudomonadota bacterium
CAACGTCGTCGCCAACCTGGAATCGGGCCGGAGGAACCTGACGGTCGGCGAGCTGCTCCTCCTGACGACGTTGCTACGGGTCCCGGTCGCGCAGCTTCTCGAGGCGGACCGGACCGCCCGCATCTACGTCGAGGAGGTGCTCGTGCCCGGAGACCAACTCTCGGCGATGGCGACCGGTGAGGCCGCCGAGCGCGAGGCGTTCTGGGACGAGACCGAGAGGGCCCTCGGGGAGCTGACGCCCGAGCAGCGCGAACTAGCCGAGCGATATCGCCTGGGGGACGACGCGGCGCTCTACGCACTCCACCTGCTAGGCGATTCCGAGGAGAAGGCCTCACGGGCCCTTGCGGTCGTTCCCAGGGCGTCGGCGCAAGAGGTGGCTTTCGCCTCCATGGCCCTGTGGGGGATGTCGCTCGGCGGCAAGCGCGATCAATCAATCCCCGAGGGCGTCGAGGAAGACACGCTGGCGGCCGTTCGGGGCCATGTAACCCGTGACCTCCTGAAGCACCTCGAGAAGCGCATCGAGGTGGCGCGAGCCGGGTGAGAGGCCACGTCCGCAAGCGCGGCACCAGCTGGGCCGTCGTCGTGGACGTCGGGCGGCCCCCGGAGCCCGGTCGCCGCCGCCAGAAGTGGCACTCGGGCTTCCGGACCCGCAAGGAGGCCGAGCGGGCCCTGGCTGAGATCGTCGGACGGATCGGCCGCGACGACTATGTCGCTCCCTCGACTAAGAGCGTCGGGGCCTTCCTCGACGAGTGGCTGGCCTCGATGGAGGCCCGTGTACGTCCGAGCACCTACGAGTCGTACTCACGCAACCTGCGCGTTCACGTGCGCCCGGCGATCGGCGAGCTCGCCCTCCAGGGCGTTGGGCCAGCCCAGCTGAACGCCCTCTACGGCGCGCTGCTCCAGAACGGACGTGCCGACGGCCGCGGTGGCCTCAAGCCGCGGACGGTGCGCTACGTCCACACGATCTTGCACCGGGCCCTTCGTGATGCTGTGCGCTGGGGTCTGCTGGTGCGCAACCCGGCCGACCTGGCCGACCCGCCGAGCTCGTCAGCGGCCCGGCCCGGCGAGATGCGCACCTGGAGCGCCAAGGAGCTGCGCGCCTTCCTCGAGCACACCGCCGAGCAGCGGTTGCACGTGGCCTTCCTGCTCGCGGCCACCACCGGGATGCGCCGCGGCGAAGTCGCTGGGCTCAAGTGGGCGGACGTGGACTTCGAGGGCAGCCGGCTGGCGGTACGCCGCAGCCTGACGACCGCCGGCTACCAGGTGAACTGGTCCGAGCCTAAGACCGACCGGAGCCGGCGCTCGGTGGCCCTCGATCCGCAGACGCTCGAGGCGCTCCGCGCCCACCGGGCCCGACAAGCCGAGGAGAAGCTGGCGCTCGGTCCGGCGTACGCCGACCAGGACCTCGTGTTCGCCCGCGAGGACGGCGAGCCCCTGCACCCCGAGCGCTTGTCGCGCCTGTTCGCCCAGAACCTGCGGGCGGCCGGCCTTCCGCCGATCCGGCTGCACGACCTGCGCCACACCCACGCGACCCTTGCCCTGCAGGCAGGCGTCCACCCCAAGGTCGTCAGCGAACGCCTCGGCCACGGCGACGTCGGGATCACCCTCAACGTCTACAGCCATGCGATTCCCGCGATGGAGGAGGAGGCCGCCGCCCGCGTGGCGGCGCTCGTCTTCGGCGCCTGAGGCGTTTGCAGATTGTTTGCACGAAGCCGGCAGCGCGCTCGTCGGCGAACCCCGGAAACGACGAAGGCCCGCTTCCGAGCGGGCCTTCGAGAAGTGGGCCGTGAAGGGATCGAACCTTCGACCTTGGGATTAAGAGTCCCCTGCTCTGCCAGCTGAGCTAACGGCCCGGAAGGAGACTAGCAAGGCCGAAACCGCGTCGCGGCTGGACGCGCGTCTAGGGTTGCGACCCGCCGCCCGCCGCCAATCCGTCCAGCGCCTCGCGCACCGACTCCGCGAGCGAATGGTCCGGCGCCAGGCGGAGGAAGGTCTGGTACGAGAGGCGCGCCAGCTGCGTGCGGCCGGCCGCCTGCGCCATCTGGCCCAGCTGGAGGAACGCCTCGGCGTTGCGCGGGTTGCGGCTGGTGAAGCCCTGCAGCGTCTCGATCGCCGCGTCGTTGCGGCCGGCCTCGGTCTGCACCGTGACGAGCGTCTGGACGATGCGGATGTCGGACGGGGCCAGCTCCACGGCCCGCTCGGCCGCCGCGATCGCCTCGTCGTACTGCTCCGCCCCGAGGTGCGCCGAGGCGAGGCCGGCCCACTCGTCGGCGTCGCGCGGGCTCGCCTCGACCCGCTCGCGGGCGTCCGCGACGGCGACCTCCTCGGGTGACTCGCCGCCCCCGAACAGGATGAGCCCCAGCACCACGAAGATGACCCCGGCGAACGCGATCGAGGTGAGGATCGCGACGATCTGGACGGTGCGCTTCGTGCGCTTCTGGTCGAGGAGCACTGGGATCTGACGCTAGCAGAGCCGCGCGTGGACCTCGGCGGCGCGGGCGCGGATCGCGTCGCGGTCGATGCCGGTCGCGCGGCCGTCGCGCACGGCCGGCTCGCCGTCGATGGCGACCAGCCGCACGGCCGCCCGCGCGTCCAGCAGGCC
>JAGTAM010000650.1 GCA_023422485.1 Pseudomonadota bacterium
GCACGACGTCCCCCCCGGCAGACGTGCCGGCCCGCGAAGGACCTGGATCGCGGTTCCGGAAAGGACCGCCGTCCGTCGATCAGATCGCGGCGAGGCCGCGCTGCACGGCCGGACGGGCGAGGAGCGCCTCGAGCCAGCGGCGGACATTGGGGAGGGCGTCCAGCTCGATGCCCTGCTTGCCGTGAAACTTGGCCCATGTCAGCGCGGCGATGTCGGCGATCGAGTACGTGTCGGCGAGATATTCATGCGCCGCGAGCCGCCGGTCGAGGACGCCGTAGAGGCGCTTGGCCTCCTCCGTGAACCGCTCGATGGCGTAGGGGATCTTGTCCTGCGCGTAGATGCGAAAATGGTGGGCCTGCCCCAGCATCGGGCCGAGCCCCCCGACCTGCCAGAACAGCCACTCGTCGACCGCGGTGCGGGCGCGCTCGTCGCTCGGATAGAGGCAGCCGGTCTTGCGCCCGAGATATTGCAGGATTGCGCCCGACTCGAACACCGAGATCGGCGCGCCGCCCGGCCCGTCCGGATCGACGATGGCCGGAATCTTGTTGTTGGGCGAAATTGCGAGAAAATCGGGCGCCATCTGCTCGCCCTTGCCGATATTCACCGGCACGACCCGGTAGGGCAGCCCGCACTCTTCGAGCATGATCGGGATCTTCCACCCGTTCGGCGTGCTCCAGGTGTAGAGTTCGATCGGCTGCGCCGTCGTGACCGCCATGGTGGCATCCCGGGAAAGCGGGCCCGCGCCCATCCTCGGCTATGGAGGTAGCGCGGAACGACCCGAAGGCTCAAGCCGAGGGCCAAGCTTGTCTGCAATCGTGCGCAAGTTGCAGAGAGAGCTTGCTCTTTGGCCGCCGATGCGGCTGTGATGCGGCCCACGGCGACGCTGCCGAATCCGTCTCACCGGAGTTGCCTGATGCTCTCTCGTCTCCTCGCCGCCGCCGCATTGGTTGCGCCGCTCCTCCTGGCTCAGGCCGCGACGGCCAGGGAGGCGTGGAGCGCGCCGAGCGCCAAGGAGACGGCGAAGGAGCAGACGGCGAAGGAGCCGAGCGTGGCCCAATCCGCCGCGCGCGAGCGGCAGAAGAAGTGCGGTGCCGAATGGCGCGCGCTCTCGGCCACCGAGAAGGCGGCCCAGGGGCCGAAATGGCCGCAATATTACAGCAAGTGCGTCAAGCGCCTGAAGGAGCAGAAGGCCTGACGGGCTCAATCACCCGCTCATATCGCTGACGGGACGAGCCGCCCGTGAACCGAACGGCGGCGGGCGTGTTGCCCCGCCGATCAGTTCTGAAACGCTCCCGAGCCGAAGCGGAGGCCGGTTCCGCACGGGAGCGCATCGAAGCGTGGACTCGAAGGCCTCACCGACATGGAGCGTGAACGCCGCATCCTGCAGCGCACGGTGGCGTTTGCCGCGGTCGTGCCGGTCCTGGCGGGCCTCTACGGCGTGCTGTTCGGCATCGACGGCATCGGCGGCGGCACGCCGGTCAACGTCTCGGCCGACAGCCATTTCCGCTACCTGTCGGGCCTGCTGACCGGTATCGGCATCCTGTTCTTCACCTGCGTGCCGGGGATCGAGGACAAGTCGAGGCTGTTCCGCTTCCTCACCCTCGTCGTGGTGCTCGGCGGGCTGGCGCGGCTGCTCGGCCTCTCCCTCACGGGGGTGCCGTCGCTGACCATGCTGGCAGCGCTCGCCCTCGAACTCGTCGTCACGCCGCTGCTCTGCCTGTGGCAGTTGCGGGTCGCGCGCCTCGCCCGGGATCAGAGGCAGGCTCTGGTGACGGGCAACGAGGTCGTCGGGTGAGGGGGGCGGCGCAGCGCGCCGGTGGGGCGGCTCCGGGCGAGCGCCTGCTCGATATCCTCGAAAGCTGGGTGCCGAAGCCCGCGGCCTGGGCCTTCGCCGTCCGGATCTGGCTGGCCATGATGCTGGCGCTCTACGCCGCGTTCTGGCTCCAGCTCGACAGCGCCTCCTCGGCGGCCGTCTGCGTCGCGATCCTGGCCCAGCCGAAGCGCGGCCAAGCGCTCTCGAAGGCCGGCTACCGCTTCCTCGGCACCGTCGTCGGCGGCCTCGTCGGCATCGGCCTGATGGGTCTGTTCGGGCAGGATCGGGTGCTCCTGCTCCTCGGCTTCGCCTGCTGGCTCGGCCTCTGCGTCTTCGTCGCGCAATTCCTGCAGGATACCCGCGCCTACGGGGCGATGCTCTCCGGCTACACCGTGGCGATCGTCGCGATCGCACATATCGACGCGCCGCAGACGGTGTTCGATGCCGCCATCGGTCGCGTCGCCGCGATCGCGGTCGGCATCGTCTCGATCACCTTCATCAACGACGCCCTTGCCTCGCCGAGCACGTGGCGGGCCCTTCTGCCGCGCCTCGGCGACGCCTATGCGGCGGCCAGAGCCTTCGCCCGCGAGAGCCTGATCCGGGGCGATCCCGGCCCGGAACGCACCGCCGCCCTGATCCGACAGATCGCGCCGATGCGGGCGGATGCGAGCGCCATCGCCGGCGAACTCGACGACGGCCTCCACCGGGCCGCGGGCGCCCGCAGCGCCATCGCCGCGCTCTACGTCCTGGCC
>JAGTAM010000030.1 GCA_023422485.1 Pseudomonadota bacterium
GACGGGAACAGGCCGCCTCCGACCTGATGCGGCGGGCCGCGACGCCCTCGTCCGGCGACATCGAACTCACCCTCCTCACGAAAGAAAACGGCCCGCGACACGTCTCATGGACCGTCGTGCCGGGGGACGATCTCCTCTTCGGCTTCGGCCGGGACATTACGGAGCAACGGATCGCCGAAGAGGCGCTTCGCCAATCGCAGAAGCTGGAAGCCGTAGGCCAGCTCACCGGCGGCGTGGCGCACGACTTCAACAATCTCCTGACGATCATCCGCTCCTCGATCGACTTCCTGCGCCGCCCGGAACTGCCGGAGGTCCGAAAGGTGCGCTATCTCGACGCCGTCTCCGAGACGGTCGACCGGGCTGCCAAGCTCACGGGGCAGCTCCTGGCCTTCGCCCGCCGCCAGACGCTCAAGCCCGAGGTGTTCGACGTCGGCGCGCGGCTGCACGCGGTTGCCGACATGCTCGACACCGTGACGGGCGCCCGCATACGGGTCGTAACGGAGGGGCTGGACACACCCTGCCACGTCCGCGCGGATCTGAGCCAGTTCGAGACCGCGCTCATCAACATGGCAGTCAACGCCCGCGACGCCATGGAAGGGGAGGGCACCCTGACTTTGCGGCTGGCCTGCTCCGTGTCGATGCCGCCGATTCGCGGGCATGCCGGCGCTCCGGGCCCGTTTGCGGCGATTTCCCTGTCCGACACGGGCTCGGGCATCACCGCCGAGCAGATCGGCCGCATCTTCGAGCCCTTCTTCACGACGAAGGAGGTCGGGCGCGGGACCGGTCTCGGCCTGAGCCAGGTCTTCGGCTTCGCCAAGCAGTCCGGCGGCGACGTCTCGGTCGAGAGCGTGGTCGGCTGCGGCACGACGTTCACCCTCTACCTGCCCGAAACGGAGGCCGCGCAGGCAGCCCAGGAGCCGGGGAGGGAGGGCGATGAACCGCCGATCGGCACCGGCCAGCGCATCCTCGTGGTCGAGGACAATGTCGAGGTCGGACGGTTCGCGACGCAGATCCTGCAGGATCTGGGCTTCGAGACGCGGTGGGCCGCCAATGCCGAGGAGGCCCTGAGCACGCTCGGGTCCGAGCCTGCGGCGTTCGAAGCAGTGTTTTCCGATGTGGTGATGCCGGGGATGGGCGGAATCGAGTTGGCCAAGCGGCTGCGCCGCACCCACCCGAACCTCCCGGTGATCCTGACCTCGGGATACAGCCATGTGCTGGCTCAGGAAGGCGCACACGGTTTCGAGCTGGTGCAGAAGCCCTATTCCGCCGAACAGGTGTCGCAAGCTCTCTGCAAGGCGATCGCCCCGCGGCCCCGGTCGGAACGGACCGGATCGGCGGAGGCCTTCGACAAGCCAATTCGTCCCGCACGGGGATGAGGCCAACCGCCGCGTCCGTGTGTTATCGCCAGAGCAGACGCTGGCCGTCGCGACGTCTACACGAGCATTGGCGAGAGCCGTGCCACGGTATGGCGCTTCGTCGGAACCGATGAGCGAGGCGAGAACGGTAATGAGTGGTCGGCCGGGTTCCGATATCAGGATTTCGACCGGCATCCCCGGCTTGAACGAGATACTCGGCGGCGGCCTGACGCCGGATCGGCTCTATCTGCTTGAAGGCACTCCCGGGACCGGAAAGACGACACTGGCGCTGCAGTTCCTCCTCGAAGGCGCGGCGCGGGGAGAGCGAAGCCTGTACGTGACGCTCTCGGAGACCGCGGACGAACTCCGCGCCGCGGCGGCGAGCCACGGCTGGTCTCTCGACGGGATCGATCTCTACGAATTGGTCAATGAGATGGGCCTCGATCCCGATAGCGAGCAGTCCATCCTGCATCCCTCCGAGATCGAACTCGGCGAGACAGTCCGGGAGGTCATCGCCCGCGTCGAGAGCGTGAAGCCCGAGCGCGTGGTGTTCGACAGCCTGTCGGAGCTGCGCCTGCTCGCCCAGAACCCGCTGCGCTACCGCCGGCAGATCCTGGCCCTGAAGCAGTTCTTCTCCAAGCGATCCTGCACCGTGCTGATGCTCGACGACCGCACCTCCGAGGCCGGCGACCTGCAGCTCCACAGCATCGCGCACGGCGTCATCTCCCTCGATCAGACCCCGCGCGAATTCGGCTCCGAGCGTCGGCGCCTGCGCGTCGTCAAGATGCGCGGCATCAAGTTCCGGGGCGGCTATCACGACTTCGTCGTGGAAACAGGGGGGATCGTGGTCTTCCCGCGCCTCGTTGCGGCCGACCACCATGCGGCCTTCGACGCGAAGGCTCGGCCGACCGGCTCGGCCGAGCTGGACCTGCTCCTCGGCGGCGGCCTCGTGCCCGGCACCAACACACTGCTGCTCGGCCCGTCCGGCGTGGGCAAGACGACCACGGCGGTACGCTGCATGCTGGCCGCGCTCGAACGCGGCGAGACGGCGACCTACTACCTGTTCGACGAGGGGCTCGGCACCCTGATCACGCGGGCCGCCATGCTCGGCATGGACCTGAGGCCGCATGTCGAGGCCGGGCGCCTCACCCTCACCCAGATCGACCCGGCGGAGCTGTCACCGGGGGAATTCGCCTCCATCGTGCGACAGGCCGTCGAGGAACACGGATCGACCTTCGTCGCCGTCGACAGCCTCAACGCGTATCTGCATGCGATGCCGGGCGAGGAGTACCTCGTCCTGCAGATGCACGAACTCCTGAGCTACCTGAACCAGAAGGGGGTGACGACGCTCCTCGTGCTCGGTCAGCACGGCGTCATCGGCGAGGTCCGCACCGATATCGATTTGAGCTACCTCAGCGACTGCATCCTTCTGTTCCGCTTCTTCGAAGCGAGGGCCGAGATCCGAACCGCCCTCTCGGTGGTGAAGAGCCGGGTGAATGCGCACGAGCGCACGATCCGCGAGTTGCGGCTCTCGACCGAAGGGCTGCGGGTCGGTGAGGCGCTGACCGACTTCGAGGGCGTGCTCACGGGTCTGCCGGCCTATCGTGGGCAGGTGGCGATGTTGCAGGATCCCGGGGCACCGGGGAAGAAGGCGTGAGGGACACCCCGGAGGAGCGCGCCCTCATCCTGGCTCCGCGCGGGCGGGATGCCGCCGTCATCGAGCAGGTACTGAACCGCTCGGGCATCGACAACGTCGTCTGCACCGACGTGGCGGAGTGGGTGGGATGTCTGCGTTCGGGAGCGGGAACCGCGATCGTGACCGAGGAGGCCTTGGCCGAGGGTGACATCGCCGACCTGTCGCGCTGGCTCGATGCGCAGGCGCCCTGGTCGGACTTTCCCCTCGTCGTGCTGGCCACGCGTCAGGCCGGACCGCGAACCCGGCGCGCGGCCGAACTGCTGAGGCAACTCGGCAACATGGTCCTGCTGGAGCGCCCGATCAACGCCGAGACGCTGACCAGCGCCGTCGCCTCGTCCCTGCGTGCGCGGCGGCGCCAGTACCAGGCACGGGAGCATCTCCTCGAACGGGAGCGGGCCCAGCACCAGCTCAGACTGGCGAACGAGGAGCTGGAGCGGCGCGTGGCCGAGCGGACGCGCGAGGTCGCGGCGGCCCACGAAACCCTGGCCTTCGCGCTCGATGCGGCCGGGATGAGTTCGTGGGATATCGACGTCGTGACCGGGATCCATCGCCGCTCGCCGCGCTTCGATGCCGTGTTCGGCTACGAGGGTGCGGGACGGGATTGGGACCGCGAAGCCTTCCTGGCCCACGTCCTCGAGGAGGACCGGAGCATCGCTGAGGAGGCTTTCGCCGGCATCCTCGAGAGCGGCCGGCTCGACCTCGAATGCCGCATCCGGCGCACGGACGGGGCGGTGCGCTGGATCGCCATGCGCGGGCAGGTCAAACGCGACCAGGCCGGCCGGGCGGTTCGTGTCGCCGGCATTCTCATGGATCGCAGCGATCAGCACGTCACCGAGGAGGCGCTGCGGCAGGCGCAGAAGATGGAGGCCATCGGCCAGCTCACCGGCGGCGTAGCGCACGACTTCAACAACCTGCTGACCGTGATCGTCGGCGGCCTCGACATGATGCTGCGCCGCCCGGAGCAGACCGATCGCGTGAAGCGATTGGCCGAGGCGGCCATGGGCGCGGCGCGGCGCGGCGAGCAATTGACCCAGCAGCTTCTCGCCTTCTCCCGCCGCCAGATGCTGCGGCCGCAGACGCTGAACCCGAACCGGTTGCTGCTGGATTTCCGGCCGCTCGCCGAGCGCGCGGCCACCGGCTCCGTCGCGCTGACCTTCGATCTCGACCCGGCGCTGGACCCGATCCGCATCGACCCGGCCCAGTTCGAGGCGGCGGTGCTGAATCTGATCGTCAACGCGCGCGATGCCCTGGAGGGTCGGGACGGACCGGCGCGCATCGCGGTCACGAGCCGCAACGTCCGGCTCGGTACGGCCGCGGTCGCCGACAAGGACGTGCCGCCGGGCCCCTACGTTGTGGTTTCCGTCACGGACACCGGCAGCGGCATCCCCGCCGACAAGCTCCAGCGCGTGTTCGAGCCGTTCTTCACCACCAAGGAGGTCGGCAAGGGGACCGGACTCGGGCTCAGCCAGGTCTACGGCTTCACCCGCAGCGCCAAGGGCTTCGCGCAGATCGAGTCCACGATGGGCCGGGGCACCACGGTCAGCCTGTACTTTCCGCGCTCGACCGACCCGGCCGGCGAGGAAGTCGGGACCGGCCCGGTCGGCGCCATCCCGCTGCGCCGCGCCGGCGAGGGTGAGACGGTGCTGCTGGTCGAGGACGACGAGCACGTGCTCGGCATGGCGGTCGAGAGCCTGGAAGAATTGAGCTACCGGGTCATCGTGACCCGCAACGCCAGCGAGGCTCTGGCGTATCTGCACGGCGTCGAGCGCATCGATATCCTTTTCTCGGATGTCGTCATGCCGGGTGGGATGAACGGCTCGCAACTCGCGGTCGAGGCACGGCGCATCCGGCCCGACATCAAGATCCTGCTGACGTCGGGCTACGTGGCGAATCTCGACGAGGGACAAGTCATCGGTCAGGGCGAGCTTCCGGTCCTCAACAAGCCCTACCGCCGCGACGAACTCGCTCGATCGCTCCGATTGGTGCTCGGCGGCGAAAGGGCCTGACCCGGCGCGGAAACCCGTCCCAGCGGTCGCGTGGTACGGCCGTCTTTCACGCCGATGCATGGTCGAGCGGCTCGCGCCGCCGGTGAAACGTCACGCGCGGAGGCGTCCGCTCCAGAGAGCCGCACCGCCTCCATCGAGCCGGATCCCATCTCCAGCTCCGTGGTCCGACGTGCATGTCTTGCACGAACCAGCGACCGCTTCGTCGGAAGTCACGCTATTTGTTGAGATCGATCACCCCGCGCTTCGGCGGGGATCGATTCGGCGCCTTATCGGCGCTGCCAAGCCACTCGGGCGAATCCTTGTAACTCGCGGCCGGCGGCGTCTTGCTGTTGAGCTGGTCGCGCTCAGCCTGGGCAGGGCTCTCGACGGGCGGGATGGGGGCAGATTGCGGGTACTGCGCCGCCGGGCCGCGTAGCTGAAACCCATCGATGCACCGTCTGAGTGCGATCGGATCGGTGATGAACGTGCATTCGTTCACGTTGGTGATGGATTGGGCCATGCTCGGCACCGGCGACGCCGAAAACAGGATGACAGAAGCGGTCAACATCCGTCGCATCGCCAGCCTCCCAATCTTGAGTCTTCGCCTCACTGTCGGAGCCGCCTTCAACGGCCCGCCGACGGGGCAACCTGGCGGATCTCGACCTCGCTCGGTTCGCTTGGTCGTGGCCGCTTCACCTGCGCCTGAGGCGGCGCCGGAGCAGCCTGTCCGCGTCCTGCGCTTCCCGAGCCGGCCGGAAGCGCGGCCGCGCTCGTATTCGCACCCTTCCCGTCGATCCGTCCGACGCGCACCTTCACGCCACGAACCGATCGGCCGGCCGTATCGTAATCGCACTCGTAGGTGATCCGCACCCACTGGCCCTGCGGATTGAGGAACCGCACGGAGTCGCCGCGGAACTTCACCACGGTATCGGCTCCGGCCGGAGGCTCAGCCTCTTGGAAAATGCTTCCCGTCGGCCGGTTCATCCACTCGAAGTCGGTCGGTGCCTGGCGCTCGATTCCCGGCACACAGGCCTGGACGGCCGCAGGTATCGCCTGACGCGCACAGGACGCATCGCACCCGGCCTTGGCGCCTTCAGCCGGACCTGGCTTCGCGTCCTGAGCCGAGGCCGGGAACAGGCCCAATCCGATCCATCCGATACAGACCAGGGTGCGCGTCCATCCAGATGAGGACAAGGCCCGACTTGCCCCCCGTCCCGCCACGATCCGTGTCATCCGTCGAACTCTCCCTTACCCGCGCGAGCACGCCGGCGCCCGGCCGCAACGAACGGCAGAAGGCATGCCGACCCATAAACGCCTTTTTCGGCTTCAACCACTATCGATCGTTCGAGCACGGCCATTTTCTCCATGCCGAATTGATCATTCCTCGCGGAAGTTGCTGAAATGTAAATTGAACACGCATGCCCCTAAAATCTTGATCGACGCGCTGCTAGGTTAATCGACGCATTGTCGATCGCAGGTACAGATCGACAGCCATCTCCCGCGTGATTATTCCGCATGTTCTGAATATACCGAGAGATTTAACCGTGAATCCGACGATCAATATACGATGAATTATCAATATTCTTGATCCGATGTCGGCGCAAACTGGCAAACACGGGCAAGTAATGCGACCAATTCTGGCTGACGCGACGTTCCCGTCTTTGCGAAGATCGAGGCAAGCTGTGTGCGGAGCGTGGCGATGCTGACCTTGCGGCTCTGCGCAATCGTGGCCAGCGGCACACCCCGGCTGACCTCAGCCGCAAGGCGTCCCTCGGCGGTCGTGAGCCCGAAAATCTTCTCCAGCACCGGGGCGCAGACTTGGGCGCGAACGGCGAGATCGATCAGGATCAGAAGGCGGTGCGCCTCTCCCATCGCGGTGACGTCCATCGCCTGAAAGACCAGCCGCTGATCGGTGCGTGGCCGCTCGAGTTCGACGGTTCCGAACGGCTCCGTAAGCGCACTGCTGATCATCCGACCCGTGAACGGCTCAGTTTCCGGCAACGCCGTATCTGAGACATCGTTTGAAAGGATTCTCTTCGCAAGTTGATTGCAATCCGTGGTCCTTGCTCGGCAGTTAATCAATACCGCCGCAGAGCCGACTTTATCAAGAACATCGAGCAGGGCATACTTGTCCGGCATATTCAGAGATCTTCTAAATTCTTCAATATTATACGATTTGCATCAAGGTCGCCCCTACTGGATAAATGACCACTTTGTGAATCTACAAGTGGCGTTCGCGACGAAGTTAACGATATAAATGTAGTGATGCTCTTGGGTCACTACCCGCGAGTACCGGCGAGGTGGCGTTTCGCACAACGGCAAACTACGCACGCTCCAGCATGAGCGGCTTCTACTCTGGCCCAGATTCGCGATGCGGCTGCCAAATCAACGTATTATTCGATGCGCCTCGCGCCATCCGCGATAGATCACCCCCAGAACAGTCAAGAGACGTGCGACCGCCCAAAAACATTTCAAAATATCTCCAGCAAGATTTTATCTCATCCGAGGCTTGGCTAGCCCTGGCCTCAAATGCCGAACGTCAAAAATCTGACAACTGATATTTTTTGCAGTCCTGTCTCGGGGCTGTGATCACTTCCAACAAAGCTCGATGAGATCTTCGCAAAATTTGTCAACGGATTAAGGTAAACAGATCCTTTCCATCCAAAATGGCATCTTATCATTCGAATGAATGATGCGGCTTCCGGCGGCCTCTCGTATTTAAGACCTCGTTAACGACTGCACGAAGCCGCCGCCTCACCCACCAGACTGGTCAACAGTCGGTAAAATTCGGCGAGGCGGCTGCCGAATGACAGAAATCAACTTACAGGGGACCAGTCATGAAGCACTTCACCGTCGCCACGATCAGCACGCTTGCCCTCCTCGTTGGTACGCCCGCTCTCGCCGCCGGCTCCAACGACGCCGTCACGCTGCAGCGGGGCGATCGCAACACGCTTGACCTCACGCAGACTGGCACGGGTGGCGACGCTGAGATCCGGCAGCTCGGCAACCGCAACGGTAACAACAACACCGCACTCGACGGCGCGAAGGCCACGCAGTCTGGCTTGAACAACACCGTCAATGTCCTGCAGGACGGCAGCCGGAACGCGTTCGAGACCGATCAGACCAATGGTTCCCGCAACCTGATCGATCTGACGCAAGAGGGCCGCTTCAACTACGCCAATATCGCGCAGACTGGCGGTCGCAATGCCACCACGACGGTCAACCAGGACACCGCCCGCGGCGCCACCAAAGCTGACGGACAATACGCTGCTACGCATCAGAGCGACACTTACAACTCGCAGATCGACGTGAAGCAGACCGGCTCGGCCCAGATCGCTTACGCCGTCCAGGCTGCCAACACCCGCGCCGACTCCAAGATCATCATTGATCAGTCCGTTGCCAGCAACACGGCGATCGCTGGCCAGTCGAATGTTTCCGGCTCCAACCTGTATGCCGGTCAGGTTGGTGATAACAACACCGTGTACGCTGTGCAGGAAAACTCCACGGGCACGGACACCACTGTCATTCAGTGGGGCTCCCTCAACTATGCTCAGGTCGGACAGACCGGCAACCGGAACTCGTCAACGAACATCACGCAGGTCGGCATCTACAACGTGGCTGGCACCCTGCAGAGCGATTCGGTGGGCAGCGATATTTTTGCGGACCAGTACGGCTACGGCAACATCCTGTCCGCGACGCAGACCAACTCGGATCGCTCGCGTATCACCACGGTACAGTACGGTTTCGGCAACGGCGCCCAGATCTCGCAGAACAACTCGAACGGATCCGGCATCTACTTGCTCCAGGCTGGCGAACTGAACTACGCGAACCTCGCGCAGGATAGCTCGGCCGCGAGCACGATCACGGGCCTCCAGATCGGCAACTCCAACATTCTGACGGCCTCGCAGGTCGCCAGTGCGCACAGCACGATCCTGAGCGCTCAGTACGGCAGCAACAACGTTGCGACCGTCGCTCAGCGCGGCCGGTAGTTCACAGCAGGCCAACAATGGCGTGACCCCAGCTTTGCGTGGGGTCACTTCCACCGGTCGGAAAAAGCCATCGACCTGTCTTGTCAGGCCGGTGGCTCTTCTCTTTCAGCCTCAATCTTCGGTCGATGACCGGATATCAAACCGCTGGAAGGGAGGTGTCGAACATCCCCGCCGAACAAAGCATTCGACTGCCGCACGATGAAGCCCGCCGGATCGAACTTCCTCGACAAGCGGCACCTTTCGGGATCGAGGTCTTGGTTCAAGCGTCGTAGCGAAGTGCGGAGCAACTATGCCTGGCGACCTTCCACCTCCGCCCGTCACCTGCGCCCTGTCTGAGCAGCGCCAGGGCTCACAGGTTCAGATCGAGGTGGAGATCCGCTCGGCCAAGGCGCTATCGGGGAACTACCGGTTGCTGGTCTCGAAGCGGGGATCGTCCGGCAACGCACAGGTCAGCCAGCAATCCGACCTCACCCTCGCTCTGGACTCCTCCTTGCGGATTCGAGGACCAAGCCTGTCGATCGAACCTGGTGGGCACTACCAAGCCCGCCTCGTCATCCATGCCGGCGGCGCCGAATATACCTGCGAGCACGAGGGACCGAATGCCTCCGGTCCTGTCTGAAAAGACTCCCCGGCCATCGTCAGATGCGGGACCATGGAGACGGGCGGCGCCAACCAGGCTGCTCGGCCGGCTGTGGCGCCCGGGTCACGCCAGCTCTCCGGATCGGTTAGGACGACCTCTGCAAGACAGGTTCCGCGTTGACTCCACTCTACCCGTGGCACAATACAAATGAATTAAGGGGATCACAATGGTCGTGGCGGTTGATTTTCAGTCAAGCAAGTTATCAAAAAATTAATCAGCAATGCAATTCAATATCATAGAATCATAACCGGGACGTCACGAAGCAGAATCGGACGAAGCATCGACATGACGCAGACCATTCATAGATTGCCGCTCCGTCATCCGATTGTTTGTCTGATGGCGTTAGGGCTTCTCCTGTCGTATCCGGCAGCCGCATCAGCTCAGCAGTCGAGCGGACAACCTCTTCCGACCGAAGTGGCCGTCGAGTACGCGACCATTGGGTCGATCTCGCTTCCGATCCGGATCCTCGGTCTGAACGGCGGTTCCGGCGGTCAGGTCGCGTCCAACTTGCAGGTCGGCAATGCGAACCGGACCGACATCAACCAAACCGGGAAGGGCAATGCGGCCGCGATCCAGATCTTCGGCGACGGCAACACGGCGGCAGTCGCTCAGCAGGGCTCGAACAATGTCGGGCAGGGTGTGCTGGTTGGGTCCAGCATCCGCTTCGATCTGCAGCAGACCGGAATCGGCAATCAGGCCGACCTAAGCGTCAACTCGCCTGGGGGCGCGAACCTCCAATTGCGGCAGGACGGCAACGGCAACAGCTTGACCGGCTCCGTTCTGGGCGCAGCCAGCGTCGTCGTGAACCAGTTCGGCAACGGTC
Organism: Pseudomonadota bacterium; assembly: GCA_023422485.1. Taxonomy (GTDB): domain Bacteria; phylum Pseudomonadota; class Alphaproteobacteria; order Rhizobiales; family Beijerinckiaceae; genus Methylobacterium. The sequence continues at coordinate 10,489 of JAGTAM010000030.1, forward strand.
TTTCCGCCGACGTGACCCAAGTCGGTGTTCCCAAGAATATCAGCGTCCAGCAAGTCCGCGCCCGCTGAGGTGCGGTCCAGAACGCTCCAGAAAGTGAGACTGCACCATGAAGACGCGTTTCCTGGCGGCAGCGGCTCTGCTGGCCCTCTCGGCTGGTCCGGTCCTGGCCGGCAACCTCGTCTACCAGCCGGTGAACCCGGCTTTCGGTGGGAGCCCGCTCAACGGCGGCTGGCTGCAGAGCGAAGCAACCGCCCAGAACATCCCGCAGGCCCGTGAGCAGCGTCTCAATCAGCTGTTCAGCACCACCCAAGGCGGCCGTAACGGTCTGTCACTGACGCAGGGGCAGATCTTCGCCCAGCAGCTGCAGTCACAGCTCTTCAGCTCCCTCGCCAACCAGATCACGCGAGCGATCTTCGGCGAAAACGCTCAGCCGAATGGCACGTTCGAGTTCCAGGGTACGACGATCAACTTCGCTCGCGAAGGGGCAAACGTTCGTATCCAGATCTTCGATGGTCAAACGACCAGCACCGTGGTGGTGCCTGCCGGTCCCTGAGCTTCGGCAAACCTTCCATCATCGGGTCCTAGACCGTGCCGAAACCAGCTCGGACGGAATGGATGCGGTGGTCGTGTCACGATAATCCGAAGGCTGTGCCAAGCAGCCCGGTCATGGTCGGGATTGTAGATCCTATGCGGGCTGAAAATCTCTCGATCCGGCGTCTCGTCGTCGGTGGTCTCGTCTGCGCGGCGCTCGGTTTGGGCGGGTGCGTCGCCATCGGCGAGCGTGAACCGCTCAATGAAGCGCCGACGGTGACCGAGACCTCCCCGACGGGCCTGAATCTCGAGCTGCTTCCACCGCCGGCGAAGGCGGTGGACCTCGCCGTCTACAGCTTCCCCGATCTCACCGGCCAGAACAAACCGAGCGACAACTTCGCCGAGTTCTCGCGGGCCGTGACGCAGGGCGGTGCAGCCTTCCTCGTGGATGCCCTGCGTCGGACGGGCGGCGGCCGCTGGTTCCGGGTGGTCGAACGGGGCAGCCTCGCCAACATCCTGCAGGAGCGGCAGCTCATCCGCGCGACGCGCCAGGAGTTCGATCAGGACCAGGCCAAGCCCCTGCCGCCAATTCGCTTCGCCGGCCTGCTGGTCGAAGGCGGCATCCTCGCTTACGACGCCAACTTCGTGACCGGAGGCATCGGCGCCCGCTATCTCGGCATCGGCGGCGACATCCGCTACCGGCGCGACGTGGTGACGGTCGGCATGCGCATCGTCTCCGTGCAGTCGGGTGAGGTGCTCACCAGCGTCACGACGACGAAGACGATCTACTCGATCGGTCTCGCCACGAACACGTTCCGCTACGTTGCAGTGAACAAGCTGTTCGAGTTCGATGCGGGTGTGACGCGCAACGAGCCGACCCAGTTCGCCGTACGCGAGTCGATCGAACTCGCCGTCTACTCGACGCTGATGGAAGGGGCGCGCAAGGGACTTTGGAAGTTCCGCGATCCGGTGATCGGGCAGCGCTTGCTTCAAGAGTATATCGAGCGGGACAAGCCGCTCCCGCCCGTCAGTCCGACCACCGAGGTGGTTCAGGAAGCCGTCGTGGTCGCGAAGAACTGAGACGATGCGCGGCCTGCTCCCACGGATGGCGCCGGCCCTGGCGGCCGTCGCCTTGATCGCCTCCCCCTCGCAGGCCGATGTTCGCGCCCGCGTCGCAGTGCTGGATCTGACCGCACCGGCGCAGACCGAAGCGGTGAGCGAACCGCAGAGTGCGGGCATGATCGCCATCGTCGAGAAGATCGCGCCGGGAGCCCCGGTCTCGGCGATCTCGACGCTGATCGCTCAGGCGGCCACCAACACCGGCGTCCCGTCCGATTTTCTCCTGAGATTGTTGAAGCGCGAAAGCGGCTTGAACCCGATGGCGGTGAGCCCGAAGGGCGCTCTCGGCATTGCGCAATTCATGCCGGCGACGGCGGCCGAGCGCGGACTGGCCGATCCCTTCGACCCAATTCAGGCCATTCCGAAGGCGGCCGAACTTCTACGCGATCTGCGCCAGCGCTACGGAAACTGGGCGCTGGCCGCCGCCGCCTACAATGCAGGGCCCGGCCGGGTCGACGCTTGGCTGGTCGGCCGCTTGGAGCTGCCGAAGGAGACGGTGGATTATGTCGCCAACATCACCGGCGTGAACACGCCGAGTTGGACATCGGCCTATCGTCCGGCCGGTTCCGCCTGGCCACTTCAGCTCGCATCGATCGCGCCCCCGACTCCATTGTTCAGCGTGGGGTCCGAAGCGACCCGTATCCGGATATCGGATCGCCGCGAAACTGGGACTGAGGCGAAGCGGGTGACGAAGCCGGCGGACGACACCGTTGCACCGCTGACGACGGCGCAGCTCCGTGCCGCGGCCGGAGGCGTTCTGCGGTCGGCGGGTGCGAGCAGCCCCTGTGCGGCGCTGCTGAGCTCGGCCGCACAATGTCTCAACTTCAGCCGATATTGATCAAGAGCGCGATCGGCCCGAGAGCGTCATCGTAAAGGGGTGTTGCGGTCGCGGGGGTTTGAGATACGCCCCCGCGGGCCC